>JBEKUQ010000010.1:0-14404 GCA_049514835.1 Verrucomicrobiota bacterium
AATGGCTCAAGAAACATTTCCTGGTCCCCGCTGCCGTCACCGCTGGTTCTGCCATGCCGCCGCAAAAATTTTCCGAGACCAACCTCGAAGCAATTGTTTTGTTCATGTTGAGCCAGACCGGTGAACCGGCCCCGGGCTATTACGCTTCCATGAAAGTCATCCCCAGCGCCGACGAAGGCCAGCGTCTCTTCCAGCAAAAGGGTTGCATCGGCTGCCACACCGTCGCCGGCCAGGGCGGCAAGGTCGGTCCCGTGCTCGACGATGTCGGCCTGCGCCGCTCCCCCGAGTGGATGTTGCAGCATTTCCGCGATCCCCAGAGCGTCACCCCCGGCTCCGTCATGCCCAAATTCGGTTTCACCGAAACCGAAGCCCGCGCCCTGACCGACTTTCTCCTGCACCTGCGGGAGCGCAACTTGGCCTCCACTTTGCCTTCCTTGATGACTCCGCTCGAGCGCGGTCGCGAAATCTACCGCAAATACGGTTGCGCCGGCTGTCACGGCGCCCAGGCCAAGGGCGGCGTGCCCAATCCAAACGCCAAAACCGCCGAACAAGTGCCGGGCTTGATTCACGTCGCCGAGGGCTACACCAAAGCCGAGTTGAAAACCCGCATCGTCAAAGGCCAGCGCGAAATTCCGGCCCTCGACCCCAAACGCCCGCCCCCGCCGCTCTACATGCCCGCTTGGGGCGCCGTCATCAAGGACGGCGAACTCGACGATTTGGTTGACTACCTCTTCAGTTTGAAGCCCAAGGCAGAGGACATTGGGTTCTGATTTTATTTACTCTTGCGGCGGCATTTCGCAACCTGCTGCCGACGTGAAGATCTTGGCGCTGACCAATTTGTTCCCTCCCCATCATGCCGGCCCCTTTGGTACTCATTGCCAAAGCGTGGTCCAGGACTTGCGCACCCGCGGTCACACCATCCTGGTGCTGACCTCGACCCATGGCCTGCACGGCGAACAACGCGACGAGGAGGTCCATCGTTGTCTGCGCCTTAACGGCGCCCCCAAGCTGACCGCGTTCCAGCAGCTCAGGACGCAGGAGATTCACAATACCCGGATGCTCCTGGAAGCGATCACGGCCTTCCAGCCAGAGATCGTCCATGTCTTCAGCCTCCACGGTCTTTCCAAGTCGCTGATCTTTACCCTTCGCCACGCCCGGGTGCCCGTCGCTTATGCCGTTGCTGATCACTGGCTTTCCTGCGGCCTCCAGCAGGACCCCTGGCTGCGCTACTGGAATGCGTCCTCCCTTCCCTTCCTCGAACAATCCGGTCGCGCCACCCTGGAAACGGGCGGCGAACGGGGCCGGCTGGATTCCACCGCGCCGACCCGCTTGATGAAAGGCTGCGACCGCATCCAGGAACTGCAACTATCCCCAGCCCTCCGCTGTCAAATGGCCGAAACGGCGCAGACCGAGGTCATGAGCAAATTCAACGGCACGGTGGTGATGGACCAGGTGGAGAATTTCTTGACCGTCTCCCAGGCGCAAACCGC
This sequence comes from Verrucomicrobiota bacterium, assembly GCA_049514835.1. Taxonomy (GTDB): domain Bacteria; phylum Verrucomicrobiota; class Verrucomicrobiia; order Limisphaerales; family Palsa-1400; genus JBEKOF01. The sequence continues at coordinate 1,491 of JBEKUQ010000010.1, forward strand.
CTGATCCAAAAAGCAGGGCGCCCCACCCGGGGCGCCCCATGAAAACTAACTCTACTGCGTATGGAGAATACTCCTTTGTCAAGTTTTGTCTGCAAGGGAGTTTACGATTTCATTGGTAGGCAATTTCACTACTCCCGCTTGGGCGGAACCTGCCTTCCGCCCGCCGCCGCCCCTCAGGGCGCCGGGACGACGCGAACGCGGTAGAACCGGCCCGGGCACCCTCCCGCCGCGCAATCCGTAAAGAGGCACTGGCCAAAGGCCGGCGGGTTGGTGAAGATTGGCGCCCAGGACGTCAAGTTGGTGGACGCATCTATCACCACCATCCCCTGCCCTGTCAGGTTGGTCAACAGGACGGCAAACTGGCCCCCGCTGTATTGCATCGCTCCGGCCCCGCTGGCCACGCAAACCGGCACGTTGGTAATGTTGAGGTTGGCCACCGAACTGGTCACCGCCCCGAAGGCGTTGCACAGCAGGACTTGGTACGGGCCGGCATTGGCTGCTTGAATGTTCAAATTGGTCAACGTCAGGTTGGTGGCGTTGGCCAGGTTGGTCCCGTTGAATTGCCACTGGCAGACCGGCACCGACGCGCCGACGGTGAAATTGGCCGTGTAGCCCAGGGCCAGGAAAAGATTGGTGGGCTGGCTGGTGATCTGCGGCGGCAAACCCAGTTGGAACACCGTCCCAAATCCATTGGCCCCACCCGTCCGGGCCGTGCCATAGATTGTCCCGTTGCTGTCCAGCACGATGCCGGAAGGTTCGGCGCCATCGGTGTTGGTCACGCCGTTAACCCCCAGCGGTCCGACCCAAAACGTACAAAGCAACGTCAGTCCCCCGGATGGGCTGAACTGGAACAAGGTGCCGGTGCCGTTCAACCCTCCGAACTGGGCGAAGCCATACAAGGTTCCATTCGTCGCTTGCACCAAGCCGCCGGGGTACAGTCCGTCGGCGTTGGTCGCCAGGCCCAGTCCCGCCTGCCCGCTCGGCGCAAAGGAATACAAGGGCGTGAAAGCTCCGTTGGTGGTGATTTGAAAAACTGTGCCGGTGCCGTTCGTGCCGCCGCCAGAGGCTGTCCCGTAAAGAACTCCGTTGCCGGCTTGCACCAGGGCGGGGCCGGGATGCGCCCCGTCCACGCCGTTGGTGAACGAGTAGAGCGGAGTCAATACTCCGGTTGAAGTCATTTTGAAAATCGTCCCGCAGCCGTTGCTCCCGCCGTTGGTCGCCGTGCCGTAGATCCAGCCATTGCTGCTTTGCATCAGCGCGCCCGGATTCGCTCCATCGGGACTTTTGGTGAAAGTATGCAACTTGCTGAAGGCGCCGCCAGCGGTTATGGTGAAGATCGTGCCGGAGCCGTTGGTGCCGCCCGCCGAGGTCGTTCCGTAAAAACTGCCGTTGGTCCCCTCGATCAAGGGGGCGGCGGGCCAGGCGCCGTCGGCATTCGTCAGGGCAAGGCCTTTCACCCGGGTGAACCCATACAATTCGGTCAACGCGCCGCTCGAACTCAATCTGAAGATGGAGCCGTATCCGTTGGATCCACCCTGGAAAGCGGCGACATAAAAGTTGCCGTTGGTCCCCTGTAACAGGCCCGCGTAGGGGGTGCTTCCGTCGGTGGCAACGCTTTTGAAGGTGTACAAGGGGGTGAAAACGCCGTTGGTCGTGACCTTGAATATCGTCCCGTAGCCATTGTTCGTCCCCCCGTTGAGCGTGGTTCCATAAAGCACCCCGTTGCTCGCCTGAATCAGCCCCCCCTGCGGCGTGCCGCCATCCACGCCGCCCGCCAGCGTATTGGTGAAGGTATATAACGCCACGATGCTGCCGGCAGGCGCGTCCCCTACAGTCATGGAACACACCGCCCCCAGCGTCAGCCAGAACTTGCATGAATTCTCAAAAAGACGTTTCATTTGCCCTTTCCTGCCGCGCCACGACAATGCGCAACCCGCCGCCGGCGCAAGCCGGCGGTCGTGCCGAAACCCAATTGTGTCCAAACGCGGTTCCTATTGCCTTATCGGACGTTTCGGGGCAGGACTTTAGCCCGACTTTCGCAATTGCGACTCCTTTTTGACTTTTCTTGACTTGTTGCGAGCTGGCTTCCGAGGCAGCGAGGTTGAACCAGTATGATAATCGGCAAGGTAAGCGGTTTTGGAGTGCGGGAGCTTGCTCCCGCTTTCGAAAGCGGCGGCAAGCCGCCGCACTCCAAATATCAAGTGTTCCTCCGCCATGCGGGCGCCGTCTGGCCGCCGTTTGCTTGCGGCCGGCGCGTTGCGCGCCTGCCGTCCCTTTTATTATTCTCAGCCATCCCCCCGCCTGGGTCTTTCACCCCTCGCGGTATCGTTGGGCGATCGGGATGCGGCGGCCCACTCCGAAGGCCTTGGTCGTCACTTTTAATCCGGGCGCGGCCTGGCGGCGTTTGTATTCGTTGAGTTCGATCAGCCGCACCACCCGCCGCACGTCCGCCTCGGGGTACCCCAGCGCCACGATCTCCGCCAGCGACTTGCCGTCCACCACGGAATGCTCCAGGATGGCGTCCAGAGTTTCGTAGGGCGGCAAAGAGTCCAGGTCGGTCTGGTTGGGGCGCAATTCCGCCGACGGCGGTTTGGTCAGGGACGACTTGGGGATGAGTTCGCGCGCGCGGTTGATCCATCTGGCCAGGCGATAGACCATCGTTTTGGGCACGTCGCTGATCACCGCCAGACCGCCGCACATGTCGCCGTAAAGCGTGCAATAGCCGACTGCCAGTTCGCTTTTGTTGCCGGTGGTCAGCACCAGCGATCCGAATTTGTTGGACAGCGCCATTAATATCACCCCGCGCAGCCGCGCCTGGATGTTTTCCTCCGTCGTGTCTTCCGCCAGGCCGCGGAACACCGGTTGCAATTGCTCGCGCACCGAGGCGAACGGCGGCTCGATCGGGATGACATCGTAGGCGATGCCCAGCCGCCCGGCCAGCAGGCGCGCGTCCTCCAGGCTGCCCGGCGAGGAATACCGCGACGGCAGGGAAACCCCCCGCACATTTTTTGCCCCCAGCGCCTCCACCGCCAGGCAGGCGACCAGCGACGAATCAATGCCCCCGCTCAATCCGATCACGGCCGATTTGAACCCGCATTTCTGCATGTAATCCCTCAGCCCCAGCACCAGGGCCTTGTAAACGGCCTCTTCCTCCGCCAGAGCCGGGGGCATGATGACGCCGCTCGCCGCCGTGTCCACCACGACGAAGTCCTCCTCGAATGATCTGGCCCGCGCGATCAACCCGCCCTCCGCGTTGAACGCCATGCTGCTGCCGTCAAATATAAGTTCATCGTTCCCTCCGGCCATGTTGCACAGCAGCACCGGGCGCCGCAACTTGCGGGCCAGGCTGGCCAGCATGTCCTGGCGCAGTTTCTCCTTGCCCACCGTCCAGGGCGAGGCCGAGATGTTCAAGATCACTTCCGCCCCGGCCGCCACCAGTTGGGCGATGGGATTGGAGCGATAAAGCCGGTGCGGCCAGTAATCCTCATCGTTCCAGATATCCTCGCAGATGCTCAGTCCGCAGGCGTGCCCGTTGACGTCCGCGGGCAAATTGTCCTTGCCCGGCTCAAAATAGCGGTCTTCGTCGAAAACATCGTAAGTGGGCAGCAAAGTTTTCAGGCGCGTGGCCGTAATTTTTCCGCCCTGCAGCAGCGCCGCTTCATTGGTGCAGGGGCGGCCGGTCGAAGTCTTGTTCTCCCCGGCGTACCCCACCATGAGGGCGGTCTTCCCGCTGGCCGCGGCCAGGCGCTGGAGCGCCGCCAGGTTTTTGGCGATGAAATCCTTCTTCAGCAAAAGATCGCGCGGCGGGTAGCCCGGGATGGCCAATTCGGGAAACACCACCAGGTCCAGCATCTCCGCCTCGCCCCGCCGGGCCGCTTGCAGTATTTTGGCTTCGTTGCCGGCGAGGTCGCCGACGGTCGGGTTGATCTGGGCAAGGGCTATTCTCATTTCTTCCGCCGGCCAATACTACCGGGCGCGTCCGCGGCCGCGCGCCAAGGTCTCGGCCAGGCTGCCGTGCTCGGTGCGCACCAGCGTCCCTTCGCCGATATGATGCTGCTCAAACCAGCCGTGGCCGGTCTCCAGCACATATAATACATTGCTCACGGTGCAGGCGACCAGATTGGTGCTGTCGGGCTGAAAATCATGCAACTCCACAATCGTCCCGGACGGGTCAAGGTAAGCGGCGGAAAACGCCAGCGGACAATTCTTTGACCAGAGGGTGGGCTGCGCAAGCCGCTCCAGAACAAACAACATCCCGGCGTTCGTCTCAAGGTTGGTTCGATACATCAGCCCGGCAATGATCTGGTCCGTCGTCACCGCCAATTCCGCCGTCATTACTTCCGTCCCCAGCCACACTTTTATCGTGCGCAATTTCGGCTGCGCCTGTGTCGGCAACCGTAGCGACACTGCGCGCGGAAAGCCGGCGGCGGTCGGGATCGCCGCCGCGGACGCCGGCGCAGGAGCAGGCGCGGGCGGCGCCGGGGCGGCTTCCTTGCGGCAAGCCCCGGCCATCAATCCCACTCCGACTATTCCTGTGAGCACACGCCAATTCATGCCCGCACAGAATGCCTCTTGCCTCCGCAGCTTTCAACCAAACAGTGCAAGGCGGGGAGCATTTCATGTTGCTGGGTCGTCATTTCCGAATTTTTGATCTTCATCTTCAAACGCAGGATGGAGGATTAAGAGCAGGATTAGGATTACGATGAAGAGGGGAACCCAAGAACGTGAAATGAACCCGCCCCCGCCGGAAAGGCTCGACTTTCCCTCTCCTCCCGCCAATCAATGGAGCATGTTCAAGCGTCTTTGCCTGCTGTGCCTGGCCGCGCTCCTGGCCGCCGCGCCTCGCGCGCGGGCGGGCGGCAGCGGCCTGAACGTCATCGTCGTTGTCAATCAAAACAGCAGCAATTCCCTTCAACTCGGCAACGATTACTGCCAACGGCGCGGCGTGCCTCCGCAAAACCTCTTCCGCATGACCGGCTGGACGGGCGGTGCGGTCAGTTGGCAGCAGAGCGACTTTACCAACTATCTGCTCAACCCGCTGTTGGCCATGATCTCCAGCCGCGGGCTGACTAATCAGGCCGAAATCGTCCTGCTGTCCATGGACATCCCCTACCGGGTGATCGGCGACGGCGCTCAAAGCGACAGCCAAAACGGCACGACTTCAGCCCTCTTTTACGGTTTCAAGACCAACACCGCGCCCCCTGCGAACCTGCCGTCTTCCTGCTCCCTGCCCGCCGATTCGACCAACAGCTACGCCTACTGCGAACTGCCCTTCGCCCTGGCCCCGCCGCTCACCGCCGCCACCAACGCCTTCCTGGCCGTGATGCTCACGGACACCAGCCTGGCCCAGGCCCAAGCCACCCTGGCCGGCGGCCTTGCCGCCGACAGCTCCTTTCCGCCGCAGACGGTCTTTCTGGAAAAAACGTCCGATCCCGCCCGCAACGTGCGATTCTTTTTGTTTGACAACGCCATCCAGGAATGCCGCGCCCGCAGCGACAACGCCCTCACGCGCACCAACTCCGATGCCACCGCCTTCACCAACGCGCTGGGATTGGACACCGGCCTGACCGAATTCTCCCTGCCGGCCAATTCCTTCATCCCAGGCTCGGTGGCGGACAATTTGACCTCCTTTGGCGGCTTCATCCTTGAAAGCCCAGGGCAGACGACGGCGCTGGCCTTCCTGGAGGCGGGCGCCTGTGGCAGCTACGGCACGGTGGTTGAGCCGTGCAATTACACGCAGAAGTTTCCCGACCCGATGGTCTATTTCTACCAGAACCGCGGCTTTTGCCTCGCGGAGGCCTATTACCAAAGTCTGCCCAACCCGTACCAGGGCTTGATGGTTGGCGAACCGTTGTCCGCGCCCTTTGCCCGCCCCGGCTCGGCCGCCTGGAATTCCCCCGCCGAGGGCGCTGTAGTCGGCGGTTTGGCCCTCTTCAATCTCTCCTTCTCCGCCGCCGACACCAACCTGCCGCTGGCGCAGGTGGACTTGTTTGTGGATGGCAGCTTCGTCCAGACGCTCACCAACCTGCCGCCCAGTCCCGGCAACATTCTCTCCGTCACCATCGGCGGGGCCACCGCCAGCTACACGGTGGCCGGCGGCGATTCGCTCGCTTCCGCCGCCCTCGGTCTGGCCTCCGCCCTTGCGGCTCAGGAAAACGCCACCGGCGTCCAGGCCGATGCCGTGGGAGACCGCCTCGTGCTGCGGTCAACGAATGTGGCCGCGCCCGGCAGCCAGATCACGCTGCGCGCCGGCGCGGTCATTGGCTCGGCCCCGGCCCTGACTTCATTTGCCACCTCGGCGCAGCCAACGTTTTTGGACAGCACCGCCTACGGGTACCATTTGGTCCAGGCCAGCAACAATCCGGGCATCGGCGACTGGCTGCAATTGACTTTCATTAAAACCAATGGCGCGCAAGTCACGGTCGCAGTCACCAATGGCGTAACAGGCTTGACCATCCAGGAGCTCCTCCAAATCCTCGTGACTCAAATCAATGCCAATCCCTCCCTGCAAACGGCCGACGGCGCCACTGCCTCCGACCTTCTGGAATGGGGCTACGGCTCCTACGGCTTCCTGGTCAACGCCGCCTCGCCGGGCTGGCCCGCCGCCCAAATCCAGACCGTCTTCACCGGTTCGAGCAACCTCGGCACGACGCCCGCCGGCACGAACGCGCTCGACGACAACGCCCCCGACCTGCAACCCCGCGCCCACGTTTATCTGAGCGCCGGGGCCGCCTGCCTGCCGGTCAATTTTGTGCTTGACACATCCCGCTTCGCCGACGGCTTCCATGTCTTGACCGCCGTGGCCTATGAGGGCGCCAGCGTCCGCACCCAGACCCGGGTGCAGCGAACGCTGCAATTCCGCAACACGCCGCTCTCCGCCGCCTTCGCCGCGCTCGCGCCCGCCGCCAACGGGGACCTCCCGTTTGCCATCACCGCCAGCGCCTCCAATATCGTCCGGATCGAATTGTTCAGCACGGGCGGATCGGTCGCCGTGGCGGACAACCAGGCGGCCGCCGAGCTGGCCGCGCCAGCGGCCACCCTGGGCGTCGGCCTCCATCCCTTTTACGCGGTCGTGACCGACACCGATGGCCATGAATATCAAACGCCCACCCTTTGGGAACAACTGCCAGCCTTGCAACTCAGCGTCAGCGGCACGCCGCCGGCCCTGGTCTGGCCCGCCATCGCCGGGCGGCAATACCACATTTTGTCCGCGACCAACCTCGGCGGCGCCTTTCAGACCATCGGCACCCTTCTCGCCACCAACGCCCGGGCGCAATGGACGATTGCCGCCCCGCCCGCAGGCGCGGTCTATTACCGCGTCGCCGTGGTGCCGTAAGTGTCAACGAGAAAACGGTCGCATTGACGGATTTGTTGAATTTCCGCGCCCCGGATTGCGTCTTTGCCAAATAGAACATTGACATGTTTAACAGAATGGGACCAGCATCGCTCCTGCCCCGGCAACTATGAACAAAGCAACCGCACGGTCCTGCGCTTTGGCCTTGGCCGCCATTTTCGTCTTGACTGAAGGCCGCGTCCCTGGAAGTGCCGCGGCCCTGCCGGCCCAGGATATTCCTCCCTCCGCGCCGGCCCCGGCCGGCTCCGCCAGCCGCCTGGTCGGTGACTTGGGCGAGCCGGCGCGCCTCGATTTTGAGGGCCTCCACACCTTCACTGCGGACGCGGTGCGCTCCGGCCTGCTGAATAATATTGATTTTCTCGCGGACTCACATCCGGCGGCCCCGCTCAACGACTACCTCCGGACATTGCGCGACAAGGTGCTGACCGGTTATCAGGCCGCCGGTTTTCCAGAGGCGCAAGTCAACATGAGTTTCGATTCGGAGAAAGGCAGAATTCTGGTCAAGGTCAACGAAGGACCGCGTTTCCAGCAGGGTGGAATCCGCGTGACAGGAGCGGGGACAATCCCCGTCGAACTGTTGCGGCGGCGCCTCACGCAAGTTCCTCCTTCATTGGATCCAAACCACCAATCCATCTCCGAGCGATTGGAAGCGATCAGGTCCGACACACAGAATACGCCTTCCAGCACCAGCAACTCGCCGGTCTGGGTCCCCGGCAAGCCGGCGCCGTTTGACCCATTATCCCTCAACGTCATCACCAATGGCCTGGACCAGGCCCTGCAAGATTTGGGGTATTTCTTTGCCCGGACGCGGGTGAAAGTCGTGCCAGACACCAATGACCAGACGGCTTATCTGTTGATTGACGTCCAGGAGGAAGGGCCTTCGGGCCTGATTGACCAAATCGTTCTGACGGGCCTGAAGAACAACCAGCGCGACGCCGTGCTGAAGTACCTGGCCTTGAAACCCGGCCTGCCGCTCAACCGCCCATTGGTCATTCGCACCGAGGATTTGCTTTGGCGGTCGGCTCGGTTCCAGGACTTTAAGGTCACTCCCGAAATCGTGCCGGATGGTCGGCAGGTCAATCTGAAAATTGCCTTGACAGAATTTGAGACGGTGCCCCCGCTCCAGCAGGGCTTGTCGCGTGAAGCCAGGGCGCTGTTGCGCCTCTGCGACTGGCTTTCGGAGACGCAGTTTCCGAGCCAGGACATCGTGCTTGATTTAGCCAGCGAGAACAATCCCATCCCCTGGTTCAACGGCACGGCGATCAGGTTTATCTTGTCCCAGCAAGGCGCGCTGCTCATGGTCGGGAAAGAGGCCTTGGGCAAAAACGCCCCGCCGCTCTGCGCCTGGATTGCGACGCCGGACACACTGGGATTCTTTGATTTCGCCCACCATTCCAAGTTTACCGTTGCCCTCACCAATTCGTCCCCGGTGTTTACCGCATTCCTGAACGTTTTGCCCAACCCGGACCCGGCAGCCGCGTCACGATTCACCATGTCTTTTGGCGGCGGCCTCGAAAGCTCGGAGGACGAGGATACGAAATCTCGAACCAATGCCCCACCGCCCTTTGCGTTGAAGCGAATGCTGGCTCCGGTGGTCTTCGCCGGTCAGGCCTACTACGAAAAGGCAGCCTTCCATTTTAGTTTTGACAATGGGCTTATGACCATGACCAACGAGGACTGCTGCCTGACCATTGAAGAAAAGTCCGGAAAACTGGTCAAATTGAGCCTGCCAGGCAAGGACCAGCAAGTCTCCAGTGACAGCCGGGCCTTTGACAAGGCTCTGGCGCAATTTGCCCGGCTTTCCGCCGCGGACCCCAATCAGCTTGACGCCAAAGACTTGCTTGGTTCCTTTCTCGGCTTCTTGCTGCAAGAGGCCGTTTTCGTCAGTCCCTCATGGTCTTCCAATTCCACCGTACCGCCCGACGAGCAACGCCGGCGCGCGGCGGACGCCATCCAAAAAATCACGGCCCGGCACCCCTTCGCTCCGCTGAAGGAGATGACCCCCCGCCAGCTCCCCGCCAAAGATGCGGAACCCTTCAATGTGCCGTTCACACCTGGGGATTCGGCAGTGCAAACCGCCCTGTCCGCCTTTCTGCCGATTATCTTCCGCTATGGCGAAGGGCTTTTCCCCAAAGGCTCATGGCCCTGGCTGGTCCTGCGCGAGACCGCCCTCTCCCTTGCCGACAGAGGAAAATATACGGACCAGGTGGTCCAGGATATTTTTCAATCCGACCAAACCGGGCCGCTCGGATTCGAGGTCAACGCCAGATTAATGAACCTTGCGAATTCGCCGGCCACAATTCAATTTGCCAGCAAAGGTCTCACCCGCCTTTCCGCCGCGGATTTCCGCCGCGATTACTCCCTCCTGCTCGACGGCGACTGCGTTTTGCAACAGTGCTTCGCCAATCTGGCTCAGGGATTGGCCAGCCTGGACGACGGGGAGGTTGGGGCCTTGGCCGGCCTTCTCTCGCCCGACAACGCCGCCCTGCTTCGCCGTTCCGTCCAGTTGTTGCGTCAGCGTGGCGACAAGAGCCTTGCCGAGACGCTCTCTCCCGTTCTGAACGAGCTTTGGGACACCCGCCTCAAGAAGCTGATCGAAAACGACCTGCGCAAGCTGGCCAATCCACCCGCCACCAACCCGCCCCCCATCCACGTTCCAGCCAAAGCATAAACGCAATTGCTTGACGGCTCCTAAAATTTGGAGTGCGGCGGCTTGCCGCCGCTTTCGAAAGCGTGACCGAGCTTCCCGCACTCCTAACGGTTTCGGCCAAGCGATCTCCGGCCGCCAATCGCCGTCGCCCAGCCGCGGCAAAAATCGCATTGCCCTCGCGCCCGCGTTCCACCAGAATCCTCCAATGCTGGCCCTCGTTTTCTCCGCGGCCTTGTCCGCCAAAGCGGTGCGAGGCGCGAAGATGGATGACAAAGGCATCAAAGCCTTCCCGGTGGAGGTGGAGGTCGTCATGTCAACTACTACTATGAAAGCTATTATGTCAAAACGATGCATTAGTTCGCTGATGGGGTTGGGCGTCTTTGTGATCTCAGCCGCCCAATTGCCTGCCGCGGAGCAGGCCTCTCAACAGAGCTTTCCGGTTCCGCCGCAAGGCTTTGACCAAGTCCGCGAGGGGATCGAAAAGGGCAAGCTTGAAAGGGTGGACTATGATGCCACAGTCATAGGAGTAAAGCGCTGGATGGAGGTCTATACTCCGCCCGGCTATTCCAAAGACAAGAAGTACCCTGTGCTCTTGCTGCTCCACGGCATCGGCGGCAATGAGAACAGGGAGTGGACCAGGCAGGGAGCAGCCAACGTAGTTCTCGATAATCTTATCTCCGACAAGAAGATTGAGCCAATGATCGTCGTATTTCCCAACGGCAATGCGACGACCAACACGGGGGGCGGCGGAGCCGGGGCACGTCGCGGCGCTGCCGGCGGACCTGGCGGGGCTGCCGCCGCTCCAGGCGGAGCCGGCGCAGTTGCTGGCGATGCGGGGGCAGCTCGCGGAGGCACCCGCGGGCGTGGCGCGCTTGGCGAGGGCTGGGGAAAGAACTTCGAGAACGACCTGTTTAAAGACATCATCCCCTATATCGAGTCGAACTATTCCGCGTATGCCGACGCCCAACACCGCGCTCTGGCCGGCCTCTCCATGGGCGGTATGCAAACCCGAACGATCACCCTGGCCAACGTCGGAAAGTTCTCCTATATCGGCATCTTCAGCGGCGGAAACATCAAACCAGAGGACATCACCGATTTGGACGCCTTCAAGAAGCAAGTCAAAGTGGTGTTCATGAGTTATGGCAGCAGGGAAAGCACCGCTCCCCGCGGCGGCGGCACCGCCCCCGGCGGCTCGGAGGGCGCCCAGCTCGCCGCCGACGCGCTGGCCAAGGCCGGCGTCAAAGCCGTCTGCTACGTCTCTCCGGACTCCGCACACGATATGACAAGCTGGAAACGCAGCTTGTATTACTTCACTCAGATACTGTTCCAAAATTAAATAATAAAACCTTGCATTCATAAACAAAATTGAGGAAGAAATCATCATGAAAACTGCAATTCTCGGTGTCGCACTCCTGGCTGGCCTTCCAGCCATGGCACAAACCAACCAACCGGCGGTGGAGGATTTCAAGCCCTCGACCCTGAACCAACCAGGCCAGCAGTACCCGCAGGTCAACTCCCAACGCTACGCGCGCTTCCGCATCGTGGCGCCCAACGCCCAAAGCGTCAATGTGGGCTTGGGCGGACGCGGGGGCACCCCCCTCACGAAAGGCGAGGACGGCGTCTGGGTGGGCACCACGGCCGGACCGATGGATGAAGGCTTCCACTACTACCATCTCGCGGTGGATGGGGGGACCTTCAACGATCCCGGCACGTTGAACTTCTACGGTTCGACTCGTTGGGAAAGCGGCATCGAAATCCCCGCTCATGACGCGGACTTCTACGATTTCAAGGACGTTCCCCACGGCAAAGTGCAGATGATTATCTTCCCCTCGAAGACCACCGGCAAGATGTGCCGCGCCTTTGTCTATACGCCGCCGGACTACGACAAGAACCCGACCAAGCGCTATGCGGTACTGTACCTGCAGCACGGCTGGGGCGAGGATGAAACGGCCTGGTGGAACCAAGGCCACGCCAATCTGATCATGGACAACCTGATCGCCGAAAACAAGACGACGCCCTTCATCATTGTCATGACCTACGGCTTGACCAACGAAGGCATGGGCCCGGGGGGACGCCGCGGCGGAGGTGGCCGCGGACCAGGCGGACCGGGCGGCGGCGCCCCGGCTGATGCACCACCCGTTGCGGCCCTCGCCGGCGGGACGAATCAGGCACCCGGAACGCCTCGGGGAGGCCGCGCCGGCGGACGCGGCGGGATGGCTGGCTTCGGGAGCAACGATGCATTCGAACACCTTCTCGTTGATGAACTGATCCCCTATGTTGACGCCAACTTCCGTACGCTCGCTGATCAGCCGCACCGCGGCATGGCCGGCCTGTCCATGGGCGGCATGGAGACCCACAGCATCACGCTGAAGCATCTTGACGTATTCTCCCACATCGGTCTCTTCAGCGGCGGCGTCATCACCCCGGACGATGTCAACAATGCGGCTGGTTTCAAAGAGAAGGTCAAAGTCGTGTTCTGCAGTTGCGGCAGCCGCGAGAACCCCGGCAACATCAACTCCAATCACCAGGCCCTCGATGCGATAGGCATCAAGAACACCGCGTATGTGTCGCCGAACACGGCTCACGAGTTCCTGACCTGGCGACGAAGCTTGCACGAATTCGCCCCGTTGCTGTTCCAGGATTGATCGGTAGCGTGCATTCATGGGATTGAGAAAGCACTGAAAACTCCAAGCCCGGAAGGTCGCCGTTCTTTGTCTGGCCGCTGGCCACGAGGACGACGGCCTTCCTCCTTCGCCAAACGCTGTCATGGTCGGCCTGCCCGAGGTTACGGTGAAGGAGTCGCGCGACCAGGTCGCGACCGCGCCGACCGAGATTATCAACCAAGCCTGCCACGAGGAGATTGACATGGCCGACCTCGAACAAGGACACATTTATCGGGCCTGAGAGGAC
>JBEKUQ010000011.1:0-13695 GCA_049514835.1 Verrucomicrobiota bacterium
AGGAACACCAATCGGCGGTCATGGGTTGACGGCTGGTCGTCCGGCCAAGGCCGTCGCGGGTTTTCCGTGAGACGGCGGACGATTCTCCCTCTCCTGGAGGAGAGGGCCGGGGTGAGGTCGAGCTTTTCCACTGGCTCGGCTTTGCGCCCGCCTCATCCTGATGTTTTCCTCCTGCCCAGGTTCGTGCCTTCAGGAGAGAGCCGGAGCAGGCGGCTGTGTAGGCGAAGCCGATATACTAAGAGCTTATCCGTAAATGACAATTGACGTATCTCCGCGCCTCTGCCATGATTTCCCCATGCCGACACTCCAATCCTGGGAAGTATCCGATGGGCTTTGGTCGCGGGTCCAACCTCTGTTGCCGCGGCGCGATCCGCGCTCCGCGCGCCCGCGCCGATTCCGGCGGCGGCCGGGCGGCGGCCGCAAACCGATTTCGCCGCGCGCGATTTTCGCCGCCATCGTGTATGTGTTGCGCACCGGCTGCCAATGGAAGGCCTTGCCCAAGAGTTTCGGCAGTGCCAGCGCGATTCATCACCACTTCCAAAGGTGGCGGCAGGAGGGGTTTTTCGTGCGCCTGTGGCGGGCGGGGCTGGCCGAGTACGACGAGATGGAAGGCATCGCCTGGGAATGGCAAAGCCTGGACGGCACCCAAGGCAAAGCGCCTTTGGCGCAAGAGGCGGTGGGGAACAATCCCACGGATCGGGGAAAAAAAAGGAACCAAGCGCAGTCTGCTCGTGGACGGCCGTGGCGCCCCGCTCTCGCTTATCGTCGCCGGGGCCAATCGGCACGACGTGAAGCTGTTGGCCCAGACCTTGGACGCGATCGTGATTCGACGGCCCAAGCCGACCAAGAATAGACCGCAGAACCTCTGCGTGGACAAGGGCTACCAAGGCCGGGCGGCGGACCAGCAGATGCGCGCCCGGGGCTATATCCCGCACGTGCCGTGCCGGGCGCCGTCCCAGGGCGGGCACAAAACCCAAGGACGCGCTCGGCGTTGGGTCGTCGAGCGCACGCATTCCTGGATGAACAACTACCGCAAGCTGCGCGTGCGCTACGAGAAGAAGGCCGCCAACTTCGAGGCGTTGCTGCATCTGGCCATCGCGATCATCTGCTGGAGAATGTGAAGACATCAGAAACATTATTTACGGATACGCTCTTAATCTTCAAACACAGGGATTAAGGATTAAGATTATGATTAAGATTAAGAGGGGAAGCCACCCGGGAGCGGGTCAGAGTGAGGTGAGGGCTTGTGGAAAAGAAGCCGCGGCGTCACCAGTCCGCCGGGAAGGAGATTTCTTCGCGCGGCCGGAGCTTGAGCACGGAGACGATGCTGTTGCGTTGATCGGTCCATTGGAGGACGCGGCCGGAGGGCGGGGGCAGGCCGGCCTTGAGGATGGCCCATTCGATGATGCCGGTTTTGTCATCCTCGCAACCGAGGCCGAGGCCGCGGGCCAGGCCTTGGGCGACCGGCCAAAGCGCCACGTGGCCGTTGGTGATGTGAACGGCCAGGAGGCCGCCCGGCTTGAGGCGGCTGAGGTAGATGGCGCCGGCCTCGCGGGTCAGGAGATGGGCGGGAATGGCGTCGCCGGTGAATGCGTCCAGTACAATAATGTCGAACTCCGCCCCGGCCTGGTTTTGCAGGGATTGCCGGCCGTCGCCAAGGACAATGGCGCAGCGGTCGCGCGGCAGGTAGGTGAACCAGGCGAGGGCCAGTTTTTCGGCCATGGCGTCTATCTCGTAATAAGTGATGGCATCCTGCGGGCGCAGAAAGCGGTTGATGGTGCCGGCGCCCAGCCCGACCACGGCCACGTCGAGGGCGGGGTGGGTTTGCTGCATTTCGCGCAGCCATTTGCCGAAGCCGGTTTCCGGCCCGTAGTAGGTGGAGCCGGCGCGGGGGTTGGCGCGGTCTTCTTCGGCATGAAGGGTGGCATTGTTGATGAGCTGGTAGCGCTGGGTGTGAGGGTCCTGGGTGACGCGCCAGCAACCGTAGAGGGTGCGGGCGCGAGCGAGTTCGGTGGCCCGGCCGGAGGATTCGGCCACCAAGGTGGAGCCAATTGCCACCACCGCCACGGTGGCGAGGATGGGCCGGAGGATACGCCCGCTCCAACGGAACCCGGCGACGGACAAGGTGAGCATGGTGAGGATGGGAAACTCGACCGGCCCGTTGGTGACATGAGGAACGACCAGGACCATGAGGGCGCTGCCGAGGGCGCCGCCCGCCGCGGTGGCGGTGTAGAAGCCGTGGGTGTTTTCGTCGCGCGCCGCGGCCAGCCAGAGGTGACAGGCCAGCATGGTGGTGCCGCCGGCCATCAAATTCAAAGCCAGCAGCGAGGCGCTGCGTTGTTCGACGACGAAATGAGAGACGATCAACGAGAGGAGCCCGAGGGTGGCGATGGGGCCGCAGGAAGGGCGGCGATCGCCGGAGAAGGCCCAGACGTAGGAGGCGAGGAACAAGGCGAGCGGCAAGGCCCAGGTGAGCGGGCCGGCGCTGGCTTCGAAGCTGAGGATGTTGGTGGTGGCCAGAAGGGTCGCGCTGCTCAAGGCGGGAAGAACCCACCATTGCCAGCGGGTGCGGCCCAGGCCGGGGCGGCCCGGTGCCGAAATAGCGGGAGCGGCGGCGGGGCCACGCAGGGCGAAAATGCAAAGGAGGGAACCGCCCGCGGCCCAGACCCAGTTTTGCAGGGTCAGATCGGTGAACGGTTCGACGAGCAAAGGATAGGCCAGGAGTCCGGCCAAGGCGCCCGCGTTGGACCAGGCGTAAATGCTGAAGTCGCGGAGATCGGGCTGTTGTTGGTGGAGCAAGGGGGTGGCGCAAAAAAGCCCGATGGCCAGTCCGCCGAAGGGCAGGAGGGCGGCGAGGGGTTGTAGTTCCAGCGGAAGAAACTGCGGGATGGGCAGGGGAAAGGCCAAGGTGAGAAAGCCGCTCAAGCCCAGCGCGCCCAGGATTCGATTTCTGGCGGTCACATGGGTCTGGCCCAGTTTTCTGCAGGCAAAGTAAGCGACGAGGAGGGCCAATTGGAAAAAAAGGACGGTGCAACACCAGACGGCGGCCGCCCCGCCAAATTGGGGCAGCAGCCTTTTGCCGGCCATCAATTCGCCTTGAAAGGCCAGGGCGGCGGCGGCGGCGGCGATGAGTTTATGATATTTGACGCTCATGTGAAACCGGAGCCTGGAGTTTCCACGGCGCGCGGCGGTTTGTCCAACGCGGAGTGGAGCTAAAGACTCGACTGGACGCGGCGAAAGGGATAGTCTGAGGGGAAAGCCTGGGCCAAAATTTTGAGAAAGGCCGATTATGAAGAAATTGCTGCTGCCGCTCCTGCTGCTGGCCGGGTTGATGGCCTGGGGCGCGACGGGTTGCTCGAACAAGCAGATTGACACCGCCAAACTGCAAAGCAGTTTTCAAGACGCCACGCCGGAGGTGCGGCCTTACCTGGATAAAGGCGTCGCGGCGATCAAGGCGGGCAAGTATGCCGAGGCCTTGCCGGCGTTGCAGCACGTGGCGTACGCGGCGAAGATGAGCCCGGAGCAACGGCTCGTCCTGGAGGACGCCATCAAGAAGATGAAGGCGAAAGTCAAATGAAGACCGGCGGCGAAGGAGAGGTGGTTTTCATTGGCGGGCCGGCATTGGGTCTGATATATTGCCATAAAGGAGATCCCTTAAACGACGTGAAAGCAAAACGACATGGCTTTACCCTCATTGAGCTGCTGGTGGTCATCACCATCATCTCGATCTTGGCGAGCATGTTGCTGCCCGCCCTGGGGAAGGCAAAGGAGAAAGCGATCACGATCTATTGCGCCAATAACCTGCATCAGATGGGGCTGGCGATGATGATGTACGGGGACGATTACAACGACCGCCTGCCGGTCTCGGCCACGCCCATCACCGCGGCGGGGCAGGGCGGGTGGTTCAACAACCCAACACCGTGGCCGGTGGCCTTGCAGAGCGACTTCGAGAACACCAACGTCCTGCGCTGCCCGGCCTTCAGCTCGAAATACCGCCATTCGGGCTTCAATTACTTCTTGGGTTCGCGCGGCTTTACTTTTCTGATGGGCCAGCCGGCCAGCGTCATTTTGCGCAGCATCAACACGCCCAGCAGTTACATTTTGTCCGGAGACTGCAATTATCCCGCCGATCCGATCAATGCCGACTTGAACAATAACGACGTGGACACGCTTTTTGATCCGAAGTACGCGCCGTCGCCGGTCCACAACAACCGTGTCAACATACTTTTTGCCGATGGGCACGTGCAAAACGGCAGGAAATTCGACCCCGGCGCGATGACCTTCTCGGCCAACAGCACGGGGATTTCCTACGACGGGGACTGAGGGCAGGGCGTGGCGGGCGAGTCTGCCGCGGGCGGTTGCAGGCGCATGGGGCGGTCGTGGTCGAGGAAGGCGGCGCAGACGCGGAAAAAATCGGCCTGGGTGGCGGCGCGGCGGATGTCATGGAGGAACGGTTCCGGCGGCTCGATGCCCTCGCCGATGAAGCTCATGAATTTTTTCAGGCGCTGAACGCGGGCGGATTCGCGCGCCTGCGGGTGAGTTTGCGCTTCCCAGAGTTCGGCGACGTAGGCGAGCACCTGGCGGCCGGTGGGCAGGGCGGGGGTCTGGCCGCGGAGGCGCTGGCGAATCTGGCGGAAGAGCCAGGGATTGCGAATGACGCCGCGGCCGATCATCAGGCCGCGCGCGCCGGTTTGGGCGAGGACGGCGAGGGCCTGCTCCGGGCCGTGGATGTTGCCGTTGGCCAGCACCGGGCAGGCGAGGCGGCGGGCGGCCCGGGCGATGAGGTCGTAACGGACGCCGGGGCGGTACATTTGTTTGACAGTGCGGCCATGCACGGTGAGGAGGTCCACGGAGTGTTTGGCAAAAAGTTCCAGCAATTGTTCAAAACCATCCGCCGTGTCGAAGCCGAGGCGGGTTTTGACGGTGAACGGGATGGAGACGGCGTCGCGCAGCGCACCGAGGATGGCGTCCATTTTGGCGGGATCGCGCAGCAGGCCGCCGCCGGCGCATTTGCGATAGACGACGGGGGCGGGGCAGCCGAGGTTCAGATCAATGGCGGCGACGGGAAGGCGCTGCAAGAGGCGGGCGTTGCGCACCAGGGCGGGGATGTCGTTCCCGATCATCTGCGCGATGACCGGCCGGCCGGTGGGATTTTGGGTGATGGAGTCAAGAATATATTTCTCCAGCCGGGAATCGGCGTGGACGCGGAAGTATTCCGTCCAATAAAGATCGGCGCCGCCGTGGCGGGCCAGGACGCGCCAGAAGGCCAGATCGGTCACGTCCTGCATCGGGGCCAGGGCCAGGACCGGGTCGGGCGCGCGCAGGAGGGCCTGAAATGTCTGGGCGGGCGTCATGAGGAAATTGGGAATGGCGGCGGGCGAACGGGCCAAGCGGGGGCGGGGCCGGTCATCCGCCCGGGGGCGCCGATTTCACCAAGGACATGAGTGGCTTCAGTCATGGACTGCGGCGGACACGATACAGAGGAGTCCGCCGGATGGAACACATTTAAATGGCCGCGAACAGGCCCGACGGCGGGAGGCGACCATTGCCCCAGTATCGCCGCAAAAAGAGCGTGACGGTTTTTACGGTCTGCATTGAAGCACTTGAGGAGTTCCAAACCCGCGGGCGCGCTTTGCCAAAGGGGGCGGACGCCGAACTTTATGGTGAGCACCAAAAGGCAATTGGATCGAAAGCTTGCCGAAACAGGCCCGGCTTGTTAAAAGTTCAGCCATGTCAGAACGGGAGAAAAGATGAGTGAACAAGCTATTTTGCCGGGTTTGCATAATCCGAGGACAGATACGCGCGGTTCTTTGGAGTTCCAACGTGGAGCTGCCAAAGCGGAACGGGACGACAACAAGCTAAAGCTGAACGACCGTGCGGCGCACCAATGGTACCGCTTTGTGCTTTCATTCCCTCCTCATCTGGTTCGGGAATACATCGCCAAATTCGGGCTGGATTCGCATCACCAAGTGCTGGATCCGTTCTGCGGCACCGGAACAACAGTGGTTGAGTGCCAAAAGCTCGGCATTCCCGCCGTTGGGATCGAGCCGAATCCGGTGGCTTGTTTCGCCAGCCAAACAAAGCTCCAGTGGAAAACCGACCCGGACAAACTTCTGCGGCATGCTGAGATGGTTGCTGAATCGGCGAATCATCGGCTGGAGCAAGATGGCTTTTTCGATGAAGACATTTATCGCCTTCTCGAACGTCCGGTTGGGGCAAAAGGCAAATTGAGCGCGCTGCCGGATGCAGCCTTCGATTTATTATTGACTAATTCAATCAGTCCGATACCGCTGCACAAGACGCTCGTTCTGCTCGAAACATTGGCTCAACATCATGACGACCGTTTCAGCAATCATGAGCGACTCGCGCTGGCCGCCGCACTTGTCAACGGAATCAGCAATCTGGAGTTCGGGCCTGAAGTAGGAGTGGGCCCGCCCAAGTCCGACGCTCCCGTTGTTTCTCTTTGGCTGGAGGGCATCCGGGCAATGGCTCAAGACTTGGAAAACCTGCCCAAAACGAAAACGGCAATTGGAATGATTTACCAGGCGGACGCACGCGAAGGCGCGCCCATGTTGCCGGCCAATTCAGTGGATGCGGTTATCACCTCGCCGCCTTATCCCAATGAAAAGGACTATACCCGCACGACCCGGCTGGAATCGGTACTGCTGGGATTCATAAATTCCAAGGATGACCTGCGCGCGCTCAAGAAGCGGCTGGTTCGTTCCAACACACGCGGAGTTTACAAGGCTGATACAGACGATGGACTTGTGGCAGGCCATCCGCAAATTGAAAGCATCGCGGCCGCAATTGAAAAACGGCGCGTTGAACTGAACAAGGATTCCGGTTTTGAGCGCCTCTATGCACGGGTGACCAAGCTCTACTTCGGAGGCATGGCCCGGCATCTTGCCGGGTTGCGCCGTGTGCTGCGCCCCGGAGCGCGGCTGGCCTACGTGGTGGGCGATCAAGCGTCCTATCTGCGGGTGATGATCCGCACCGGACAACTGCTCGCTGGCATCGCGGAATCGCTCGGCTACGAAGTTGCTGGTTTGGACTTGTTTCGAACCCGCCTGGCCACCGCCACCAAAGAACAGTTGCGTGAGGAAGTTGTGCTCCTCCGTTGGCCCGGCAGCCAGCGCGCCAAGAAGTGAGGGATATGAAACCAATGAGCCGATACTCCGCTATCATCGAAAGAATCTTCACCACCAAATTCCAGCCCGGAATGAAGGCGGTGGATTTTGCGCGGGAGGAATTTGAAACTGTCGCGCGCCATCTTCGAATCAAGTTGCCGAAGAACCTTGGCGATTTGGTTTACAGTTTTCGATACCGGGCCGACTTGCCCGAAAGAATTCAAGCGGAGGCGGGTCAGGGAGAAACGTGGATCATTCGGCCCATTGGGAAGGCGCGCTATCGGCTGGCATTGATTGCTGATAACCCAATCCAGCCTAATGTGAATCTCGCGACCACAAAAGTTCCTGACGCGACACCGGGGATCGTCACAAAATACGCATGCGACGATGAACAGGCATTGCTCGCACGGCTCCGCTACAACCGATTGGTGGACGTCTTTACCGGTGTGACCTGTTACTCCTTGCAAAACCATTTACGAACCTTCGTTCGAGAGATTGGGCAGGTCGAGACAGATGAACTCTATGTTGGGCTGGACAAAAAAGGCGCGCACTACATTTTCCCGATTCAGGCGAAAGGCGGCAAGGATAAGTTGAACGTGGTCCAGATTGAACAGGATTTTGCCGTTTGCACGAAAAAGTATTCCGGCCTGATTTGCCGGCCCATCGCAGCCCAATTCATGGACGGCGGAATCATAGCTCTATTTGAGTTTGAGCAAGCCGATGGCAACGTCAGGATCACCTCCGAAAAGCATTACAAACTCGTCCCGCCGGAGGAAGTCACCAAAGAAGACCTGGAAAACTATCGACAGCGAACCGCCGATTGAACTTCTTGCCGATCCCGGCCCTCAGTCTTTACATTATTGCACAGGCTTTCGCATGTATTTGGGCTTTTATAGTTTTTACAAGCACTATAACCGAAACCGAATGCTCGATGACCCGGGCGGGCCAATCGGGGACGACATCGTGTACGGGTTTTATTTCGCCGGACAACGACTGCGGCAACTGGGCCACCGGGTCGCCACGCTGGACATGGATGATCTGGAGAGATTCGACGCGGCCGTTTTTTTCGATCATCCGACGCTCCTGGATCCCTATTACCGCCGCCTGCGGCAGATGAAGGGCAAGAGGCTTTACCTGTTCCTGTTCGAGAACGCGGCCAACCGGCCGGATGAATACTGGCGGTGGAATTTGCGGGCCTTTGACAAGGTGTTCACCTGGAACCCGCAAATGGTGGACGGGAAGAAGTTTTTCAAATTCTGGTATTCGATGCGGGTGCCGGCGCCGTTCCAGATCAACCGCGCGGAGAAGAGCAAATTTTGCGTGACCATCGCCAGTCAAAAGTATAATCCGCATCCGCGGGAACTTTACCGCGAGCGGGTGCGGGCCATCCGGTGGTTTGAAGCGCGGCACCCGGAGGAGCTGGACCTCTACGGCCAGGGGTGGGACCGGCGTTATTTCACCGGCGGCCTGGCGCGCTTGAATCTTCTCCTGCTCAAGGTTTATCCGCGCTGGTTCCCGCATTCCTTGCTTTGCCGCCGCTTCCCGTCCTGGAAAGGGGCGGTGCCGGGCAAGAACGCGGTCATGCGCCCATACCGGTTTGCGCTGTGTTACGAGAACGCGGAGTTTCCCGGATATGTCACGGAGAAGATTTTTGACGGTTTTTTCGCCGGGTGCGTGCCCATTTATTGGGGCGCGCCGGACGTGGCGGATTACATCCCGGCGCGCGCGTTTATTGACATGAGGAATTTCAAAGGCTACGATGAGCTTTACCGGTATCTCAAGACCATGCCGCCGCAGGAATACGAAGCATATCTGGCCGCCATCGAGGACTTTGTGCGCGGCGACCGGATCCAGGCCTTCAGCGGCGAAAGTTTCGCCAACGTCATGCTGGAACAAATCGTCCAACCCGGAAAGACCGCGTGAAGCCGCCGCTGGTTTCCATCTGCACGCCCACGTACAACCGCCCGCTGCTGCTGGGGCGGGCCATCCGTTCGGTGCTGGCGCAGACCTGCCAGGATTTTGAGATCGTCATCACGGACAACAGCGAGAATGACGAGTCCACCCAGTTGGTGCGCGGATTCAACGACCCGCGCATCCGCTACTACCGCAACGGCGAAAACATCGGCAACCTGAACAACATCAAGAAAGCGGCGGGCCTGGCGGAGGGGAAATACCTGGTCTTGCTTTTGGATGACGACCTGCTCAAGCCCCGGGCCCTGCAACTGATGCTGGCGGCGTTTGGCAAATATCCGTCCGTGGGGGTGGTGATGGCGCCGATGGATTTGATTGACTCCAACGACCGGCGCATTTTTCCCCGCTTTTACCTGGTGCGGAAGATGCACTATCGCTACCGCTATCAGGTGGGGGACGGCCTGGTGGATCGGGCGACGGTGCTCAAGGAATTTCTGGTGCATGATTATCCGTGCTGCGTGCCCAGCGGGATCATGTATCGTGTCGAGGCGGTGCGGCGGGCGGGGGGATTCGACACGCGCAGCGATTTTGCGCTGGACCTTGACCTGGACATGCGCATCGCGGTGCATCACGACTTTTACTACATTGACCAGGTGCTGTCCTCGTTCCGTTACACGCCGCTCTCGCTGACCTCGACGATGCATTCCACCGGCGCCAACGTGGCCGTGTTTTACTACATCACGCGCAAAATCCTGGGCGACCCGGAGGCGATGAAGTTGTTCGCGCCGTCGGAACGCAAGAAGCTGGCGCGGGACAGCCTCTTTTTCTGTTCCTGCCGCGCCTTGCTGCTCAACGGCATGGCGGGGGTGCGGGCGCGCCGCTGGAAAATCATCGGGCAAACCCTCCGGCTGATTTTCCGCGAGGATCCTTATTGGTGGAACAAAATCCGCCTGCCCTGGTTTGTGGCGCGCGAAATCTGCCACTCCTTCGTCCCGCCCGCCAAACCGCTGCCCCGGCTCTAAGGGCGGGGTCAACCCGCCTTGGCGCGGACTTTGGAATGGAGGGGGCGCTCCAGGCGCGCGCGCCCGCCGGCCAGCCGGGTTCGCGACCGCTCCCGCTCCTGCAAGACATAGCTGGGGGCGCCGCGCAGGCGCCGGCGGTAATTCAGGCGCGCGCGCATCCGTTCGCGGGCCTTGATGGTATGCTCAAGGCAATAGACGCCGAGGGCGGGTTTGCCGCAGGTGAGGCAAATGCCGCGCGCCTTTTTTCGCATCATGTGGATTTGTTGGCGCGACATGGGGGTGCCATCGGCCTTCTTCAAGCCGGTGAATTTGTCGCGTATTTTCTTTCTGCTCCAGGTCGTTTTCATGTCAGTCTAAAATAAATGTTTGCAACACTGTAAACTACTTTTGCGCCAAAGGCGAGCTTTGTTCTCACTATTTTTTTGAGGCGGCTCAGGTCGCCGGAATGTAATGCTGGAGCAGCAGGGCCAGGGCGAACCAGATGGGGAAGAGAAGGACCTGGGGCCGGGTGAGGTCGGCCACCGCCAGCAGGTCCACCAGCGGGATGCCGGCGAGCAGCCTGGCCACGGCGTAGCCGACCATGGGCTGCGCCCGCCAAAAGGCCTGGCGCAACGCCCAGAGCATCCAGACCAGCAGGAACAGCGAGAGGAGGTTGCCCGTCGGGCGCGTCCAGCCGTCGTCCATCAATCCGGCCAGGACCAAGGGTGCGGCCAGAAACAGGCCGGGCCAATACGGGGCCGGGCCGCGCCCGATTTCCTTGCGGGCCAGCCAGCTCAAGCCCATGACGTAAGCGGCCAGGGCCAGCCCGCACCACACGACGTGCCCGCTCACGCCGTCGCGTGCCAGCGAAGCGGAGACCAGATAGAGGCACAAGCGGCAGGCGCCGAGCAGCAGGGGGGACGCCACCGCCCATTCGTGAATCAGGTTGTAAAGAAGAATAAATCCGGTGAGCAGCACGGTCAGGACGGCGGCGGTGGCGCCCGCCCAGATCAAGCCGGCCGCGCCCAGGGCGAGGAGGCAGAATCCCCATTGCCAGGTTTCTTTTTCGGAGATGGCGCCGGAGGGAATGGGCCGCGAGCGGCGGTTGCGCCGGTCGAAGCTGGCGTCGAAGGCGTCGTTCAAGAACATGCCGCCGAGGTAAAGGAGGGTGGCGGCGAGGGAAAGCAGGAACCATCGCCACCAGGGGCCGGCCCCGGCGAGCCACCAACCGGCCAGGCAGTTGGACCAGACGGTGGGCAGGTTGGAAACGCGCCCCAGGACCAGGAGCGTGTGAAACTTGGATGGCGGACGGGGGAAGTTCACGAGAGCAGGCGGCTCAGGCCAGGCGGCGGTGGCGCAGTTCGCGCAAGGCCCAATCGTATTCCCCGGCCAATTGGTCCGCCACGCTCCGGCTTTTCAAGACGGGCGGCAACACCGCCCAGGTGTAGGTTTCCATTTCCAGATGCGAACACAGATTGGGGTTGACTTGCAAGACATCCAGCACGCCGAGCAGATGATCGGAGGTGGTGTCGAACCACTCGCCCGGCGGGGCGTGCAGCGGAATGTGGAAATGGACGCGGGCTTCCGCCCATTGCGGATTGCGGATTGCGGATTGCGGATTTAAGAAAACATCAAGGTCGCGGAAGCGCACCAGCCCGCCGTCGGCGCCGCGGGCGACCACTTGATGCAGGTAAGTGTCGTCGGCAAACCGGGCTGGATCCCCAATCCGCCATCCGCCATCTGCCATCCGCAATTTCAGGGCGTTGCTGAGATGAAATTTGCTGATCTTGACGCGGTGGCTTTGCAGCCGCGCCAGCGCCTCCGCCGCGTCCTCAAATTCCACCGCCAGATGGCAGGTGTCGTAGGTGACGCCGAGAAACTCGTCCAGGCGCGAATCGCCGGGATGTTCGTCGCGCAGGCGGTCGAAGAACTCGACCGTTTCGCGGGTGGTTTCGAGCAGGCCCAGCGGCTCCGGTTCCAAGCCCAGGCACAGAGCGCGGCGGGCGCGGGCGGCCACCTCCGCAACATGTTCGACGCAAGCGTGGAGATGGCCGCGGATGGCGGCGAGCGGGCCGGGCGCGGTGATGAATTCCTTGAAGGAACCAGGCAGGGTGTTGACGCTTCCGGCCACCCCGTCGGGCAGCAATTGGGCCAGCAGGTCGAAGAGCCGGTTGGTATATTCGAGCCGCTCCGGCGATGTCCAGTCGGGCAAATAGACCCGCTCCTTGACCGGCCCGCCGTGAAAGCGGCCAAAGGGAAATCCGTTGATGGTGAAAACGTAGCAATCGTGGCGATCGAGCCAGCGGCGAAAATTGGCCAGCTCCGGCGGCTGGCTGAGCTGGCGCGAGGCCTGGTCGCTGAGGCGCAGGCCGAGGCCGAAGGGCCGGCCCGGACAAACCCGCGCGCGCACAGCCAGGGTGTGTTGCTCCAGGGCGGCCAGTGTTTCCGGCCAGGTCTCCGCCGGATGAATGTTCGTGCAGTAAGCGAGATGGTGGCCGCGGGGAAGGCGCATGGGAAGCTCAACGATGGCGGAGAGGTTCTAATTTGAATCCGTCTTCTTTCTTCTGGACAGAGACCACCCCAGGATGGCTAACAGGCCAAGCGCCAGCGCGGCTTTAATCAACAGGCCGCGGCTGATGGCAATGAGCACGACGCCAGAAGACCCGCGGCCATCCGCATTGGTTGCAGTGTAAGTGGTCACAAGATTTGTCATTTTCAAAATCTCCTTCCGTCTGCTTTCACCCCTGAGCCAATTTGAATTTGGGCGATTGGCCGAGGAATTTCAGCGGGTTGCCGTGCAACATCCGGTCCACCCCCGCGGCGCTGTGGCCGCGCCGCCGCATTTCCAGCGCGGCGCGCGGGACGGCCAGCGGCACGCTCACGCCCCAGTCGCAGGCGCTGTTCATCCAGAGCCGATCGGGGCCGTACTTTTCGATCATGTCAATGGCCCGCGCCGCGGTGCATTTGGATTCAGGGTAAAGGGTGATGCCGGCCCAGAAGCCGGCGTCCAGGGCCAGCTCGATGGTGTGTTCTTCGACGTGATCAATGATGACGCGGGCGGGGTTGATCCGCCGGTCGCTTTTGATGGCGTCAACAATAAGGCGCGTGCCCTTGAGCTTGTCTTCCAGGTGTGGGGTGTGGACGAGGATGAGCTGCCGGCAGCGGGCGGCCAAATCCACCTGCTGCTCGAAGACCTTTAATTCGTTGCGGCTGTTGCGGTTGAGGCCGATTTCGCCGATGCCCAGGACATTCGGGCGATCCAGGAATTCCGGCAGGAGGGCGATGACCTCCCCGGCCAGCTTCAAATCCTCCGACTCCTTGGGATTGAAGCAGAGCCAGGCAAAGTGGGGCAGGCCGAATTTGGCGGCGCGCCGCGGCTCGTGGTCGGTCAACTGGCAAAAATAATCCCGGAAACCCTCGACCGAGCCGCGATCAAAACCGGCCCAGAAAGCCGGCTCGCAAACCGCCTCGCAGCCGGCCGTGGCGAGGGACAAATAATCGTCGGTGGTGGGGCTGACCATGTGGGCGTGGGGTTCAATGAAGCGCATGGGTTTAATGGCGGGCTGCGGATGGGCGAGGCCGGGACTCGTCAAATCTCGGTTGCCTTCCGTGGCCGCGGCGGTTTTGGCGGAGGCGGAGTCCTCGTCATTTTGCCC
>JBEKUQ010000012.1:0-13228 GCA_049514835.1 Verrucomicrobiota bacterium
CGCGGCACGAGGCTGGCCGTTGAATTCATCCTTGGCCTGATCGCGCAAGGCTGGCCCGAAGAGGAGATCATGCGCAACTATCGGCTGAAACGCGACCAGGTGAGAGCCTGCGCGGCCTGCGCCCAGGAACGATTAAGCGAAGAAAAGGCTTTCGCACTGGCCAAGTAATCCGGCCATGCGCCTCTGCGCCAACGAGAACATCGGCGACGCGTTTTTGCCCGCTTCACCACCAAGGTCTTTCCACTTGTTTTCCCACGGTCACAGCGTAGGTTGCCCATTACCATGAACGAAGAGGTCATCATGAAACGCGATTGTCCGGCGGTCCTCATCCCCGCCGGCACAACCGTCACCCTGCAAGCCGGCGTGCCGGTGGTCATCACCCAGGCCCTCGGCGGCAGCTTTACCGTCATCGTTCACGGGAACATGGCCCGCATCGCCGGCGCCGACGCCGACGCCCTCGGCAAGGAAGTCACCGCCCCCCCCGCCGCGCCCGATCCGGGCCAATTGACCGAAGCACAGGTTAATGACGCTCTCCGCTCCTGTTACGACCCGGAAATTCCCGTCAATATCGTCGAGTTGGGCCTGGTCTATGATCTGCAAATCCTCCCCCTCCCGGGCGGCGGCCACCGCGTCGAAATCAAAATGACCTTGACCGCCCCCGGCTGCGGCATGGGCCCCATTTTGCAGCAGGATGTCGAAAGCCGGGTCTTGGCCCTGCCCGGCGTCAAGGAAGCCGCCGTCTTTTTGGTGTGGGACCCGCCCTGGAACCGCGACATGCTCTCCGATGCCGCCAAGCTCCAGCTTGGCATGTTGTGAGCCTATGTCCCTCGATGACGCCAGAGCCGATTTTCCGATTCTTGACCAAAAGGTCCACGGCCATCCCCTGGTCTATTTGGACAACGCCGCCACCGCCCAGAAGCCCCGCGCCGTTATTGACGCCCTCAGCCGCTTTTACGAGCACGACAATGCCAATGTCCATCGCGGCATCCACGAATTGAGCCGCCGCTCCACCGAAGCCTACGAAGCCGCCCGCGCCCGCGCCGCCCGCTTCCTCAACGCCCGCCAGTCCGCCGAAATCATTTTCACCCGCGGCGCGACCGAGGGCATCAACCTCGTCGCGCACACCTGGGGCGCCAAGAATCTTCTTCCCGGCGACTCCATCCTCCTCACCGAAATGGAGCATCACAGCAACATCGTCCCCTGGCAGATGCTCGCCCAAAGAACCGGCGCCACCCTGGCCTATCTCCCCATCACCGGCGACGACGGCCGGCTCGACTTGCGCGGCCTGGAGGCGGCCCTGGCGAAGAAGGTCAAGCTCTTCGCCTTCACCCATATCTCCAACACCCTCGGCACGATCAATCCCGTCGCCGAGCTCTGCGCCCGCGCCCGCGCCCGCGGCATCGTCACCCTGGTGGACGCCGCCCAAAGCGCTGGCCACTGCCCCCTGGACGTGCAGGAAATTGGCTGCGATTTCCTCGCCTTTTCCGGCCACAAAATCTGCGGCCCCACCGGCATCGGCGTCCTCTATGGCCGGCGCGAGTTGCTCGAGGCAATGCCTCCGTTCCAGGGCGGCGGCGACATGATCTCCAGCGTGGATTTCTTCCACAGCACCTGGAATTCCGTGCCCCATAAATTTGAGGCCGGCACGCCCGATTTTGCCGGCGCCGTCGGCCTGCACGCCGCCATGGATTATCTGGACGCCATCGGCCGCGACGTCATTTTCCGCCACGACCAGCAACTGGCCGCCCAGGCCGTGGACCGCCTGTCGCGGATCAAAGGCCTGCGCCTCTTCGGCCCGCCCGCCGGCCGCGCCGGCGTGGTCAGTTTTCTGCTTGACAAAATCCACGCCCACGACGTCGTCACCGTCGCCGACCAATACGGCGTCGCCCTGCGCGGCGGCCACCACTGCAACCAGCCCCTCATGAAAAGGCTCGGCATAGATTCCACCGCCCGCGCCAGCTTCTATTTCTACAACACCGAACTGGAAGTGGACCGCCTGGTGGAGGTGCTGGAAAAAATCCGCCAATTCTTCGGCTCATGAACGAATCCCTCACCCCGCAAACCACGATGCGGCGCGTCCTGGAAATTTTCCCCGGCGCGCAACGCGCCTTGTTCCGCCGTTTCCACGTCGGCGGCTGCGCCAGTTGCGGATTTCCGCCCGAAGAAACGCTCGAGGCCCTCTGCCGCCGCAACAACTTGAACGCGCCGGAAGTCATCCAGCACATCGCCTCCAGCC
Organism: Verrucomicrobiota bacterium; assembly: GCA_049514835.1. GTDB lineage: Bacteria > Verrucomicrobiota > Verrucomicrobiia > Limisphaerales > Palsa-1400 > JBEKOF01. The sequence continues at coordinate 2,237 of JBEKUQ010000012.1, forward strand.
ACCAGCAGGACCAGGAACTCCTCATCGCCCCGCGCGCTCTGGCCGCCCTCCGCCAACAAGGCCCCGTCCGTTTGGTGGACATCCGCACCCGCGAAGAATTCGAAGCCGCCCGCATCCAGGGTGCCGTGTTCTTTTCCCAGCCCCTCATGCAGGAAATTCTCGGCCGTTGGCCGCGCTCCGATCTGATCGTCATTTACGACCATCTCGGCCGCCAAAGCCTCGACGCCGCCGCCTTCTTCCTCGGCCACGGATTTTCCCAGGTGCGCTGCCTGCTTGGCGGCATTGACGCCTGGTCCACTGAAGCCGACCCCGCCGTGCCCCGTTACGATCTGGAGTACTCCTCATGAACGATCCCGATGACCTGCAAAAAAGGATCCAGGCCGCCGCGCGCGATCCTCAAAACCTCGGCGAACTCCAGGACGCCGACGCCATCGGCACCGCCGGCAGCGCCGCCTGCGGCGACCTCATTCGCCTGTGGATCAAATTCAAGGAGCAGTCCGGCAAAAAGGTGATTGACCGCGCCACCTTCCAAAGTTTTGGCTGCGAAACCGCCATCGCCGTCGCCAGCCTCGCCACCGAACTCATTCGCGGCAAGACCGCCGAGGAAGTTCTCGCCCTGTCTCCCGAACAGCTCGCTCCCGGCCTTGGCCCTCTGCCTCCCGTCCGCATCCATTGCACCCAACTGGTTGAAACCGCCCTGCACTCCGCCCTCCGGCCCTCCTCCGACCCCAAACCGGAGCCGGCCCCCGCTCTGGCGCCCAGCCTGATGGACAAATTCACCCAGCCCGCCCAACCCGCCGCCAAGCCCAAAATCATTTTCAAAGCCAGCCAAGGCGTCTCGAAAAAATAACCGGACAATTATGGCGCAGGAGTTTGGCCGTTGGCGAGGCGCGTCCAGGCCGCCATGCGAGTCCGTGTTCGTCCCTATGCGTCCACGCCCCCCATTTATCATTTGGCAATTCCGCGAGAAGATTTTGCGGGCTTTCTTCCGGGTTCGCTTTGGCGTAATTGTCGCGGTGATGAATCTGCGCGAAGGATTGGATCATGTGCCGGCGCCGTTGCGGTTTGGCACGAGCGGACGGCGCGGGCGGGTGGTTGATTTGACTCAATTGGAAGTCTATATCAACGCGCTGGCGGAGCTGGAGTATTTCCAGTCGCTGCCCCGGGCGGAGGGCGGCGTGGCGCGGGGAGAGGAATTCTTTTACGCGTGCGATCTGCGGCCCAGTTCGAGCGCGCTGGTGGGCGGCGGGCCGGCGCGCGGCGGGCTGGCCCAGGCGGTGGGGCAGGCCATCGCGGACGCCGGAATGAAGGCGGTTTTTCTGGGACGCATCCCGACGCCGGCGCTGGCGAGCTTCGCGTTGAGCCGGGACCGGGGCAGCATGATGGTGACGGGCAGCCACATTCCCTTTGACCGGAACGGCTACAAGACGAACAGCGCGCGCGGGGAATTGCTCAAACGCGACGAGGCGCCGATCACGGCGCGGGTGGAGGAGGTGCGCGTGCGGCTCTACGGCCAGGCACTGGAGGCCTCGGCGTTCAACGCCAGCGGGATGTTTCGCGGCGGGCCGCGCGCGCTGCCCGAGGCGGCGCCGGCCGCGGCGGAGGAGTATTTGCGCCGTTACACCGATTTCTTCGCCGGGCGGAGCTTGCGCGGGATGCGCCTGCTGGTTTACCAGCACTCGGCGGTGGGACGGGATTTGCTGGTGGAACTGCTGCGGCGCTTCGAGGCCGAGGTCATTCCCGCCGGACGCAGCGATGACTTCGTGGCGATTGACACCGAGGCGATTGACGCCGACCAACTGCGCGCCCTGGCGTCGCTCGCCGCCGCGGCCTGGCAGGAGCACGGGCCGATTGACGCGCTGGTGTCCACCGACGGCGACAGCGACCGGCCCTTGATTCTGGGAACGGAGGCGGCGCGCGAGGGGACGGCGCCCTGCCGGGTGCGGTTTTTTGGCGGCGATCTGGTGGGAATGGTGGTGGCCGATTATCTGCGGGCGGACGCGGTGGTCGTGCCGGTCAGTTGCAACGACGCGCTGGACATCGGCCCGCTGAAAAACGCGGCGCGGACGAAGACGCGCATCGGCTCGCCTTACGTGATCGCGGGGATGGAAGCGGCGAGCGCCAAAGGTTACAAGGTCGTTTGCGGCTGGGAAGCCAACGGCGGTTTTCTGCTCGGTTCCACGCTCACGCGCGCCGGGCGGACGCTGCGCGCCTTGCCGACGCGCGACGCCTTTCTGCCCATCCTGGCGGTGTTGCTGCGCGCGAAGGAAGACGCGGTGACGGTCCCGGCGTTGTTTGACCAGTTGCCGCCGCGATTCAGCCAGGCGGCGCTGCTCAGGAATTTTCCACGGGCGGCAAGCGTTCGTTTGCTGGCGCGCTATTCGCCCGCGGAAGCCGGCGCGCGGGAGGTTTCGTTCCAGGGCGGGCGGGTGGCGGCGTGGGATGAAGCCGGAAAAGAAATGGAGTTGACAGAAGCGGCGGCGGCGCGGCTGGGGGGCATCCGCGAGGAATTGGAGCGGATTTTCAGCGCGGAAATGGGATTTGGGCGGATGGCGCGGCTGAATTACACCGACGGGGTGCGCATGCAATTTGACAACGGCGACGTGGCGCACGTGCGCCCGTCGGGCAACGCGGACGAGCTTCGCATTTATGCCGTGGCCGGCACGCAGGCGCGGGCCGACGCGATCACGCGCCTGGGCGTGGCGGAGCCGGGCGGGATATTGCGGCGGATGGAGGCGGCGAGCGTTGGGAAATGAAAAATGCAGAATGCAAAATGCAAAATGGAATCAGGCGGCTTCGCCGACCTGAATGAGTGAATGGATTTATCGGCCCTCACCCTTCCAACTGCCTTGTGGGTTCTTCGCTTCTGCAAATGCGCCGTCGGACGGGCGGAGCATGAGCACTGCCTGCCAGAAAAGCCGTCTCGATCCACCAGTTTAAAAAGGGAGGACTGACGACCGCATCTTATTGGCTGGCTCTTGCTGCAGCCGATGAGCGGAGTTCCGGTTTTAGCCGAATCGCGTTATTGTAATCCTCTGACGCACCGTTTGTATCACCTTTAGCCTGCCTGGCGTAAGCGCGATAATAATATGCGTCGGCGTCATCTGGCCACAGCCTAATTTCCTTATCATAAAATTTAAGCGCGCTCGTCCAATCCCCTTCTTTCAGCAATTTCCCGGCGCGGCTAAACAACCCCAATCTAGCTAATTCATTGGTATGAGCGAGAGCGAACTGTGTGAATTCGGCGTCCGACGATATAATGGGCGAGTGCAAGGCCTCCCGAAAATTATCAACCGCGTTGGTTACGTCGCCAGCCTCCACGCAGGCCCGTGCGAGAGTTATACGCCAATTGGAGTCATACGGATTCATGGCAACTGCTTTGAGGAGAAGGCCAACCGCGTACTCCGCCCTTCCTTCCCCTAAGGCAAGATTCCCATCCGCATACTCTCTTGCCCCGGCTGTTATAATATCCAGCCGCTTGAGGTTTTGCAACACATCCCGGGCTTCATTCAAACGACCAAAGTTGACCAGATGCTCAAAGTAATTCATCTGTATAATCGGCAATTCCGGGGCCAATTTGCGGGCGATTTCCGGGCATTTCGGGTTGGCGAGCTGGCCCACGTAAACCGCTGCCGCCTGCAGGTCATTCAATACGATGAATTTCTTGTGTGGAACGCCAAACCAATTGAATGTTGGATCCACAAGCAGGCGCCTCTTTCCAAGGATAATGGCGGCGCAGGAATGCGCCGCTTGTGGACCTTCAGCTTCTTCCTCGACTTCCACGTCATAGGCCGTAATTCCGACGGCGCGAGCCATCACCACGTAGAGAAATGCGAAATCCTTGCAAGTGAGGGCCTGTGTCGGCCTGTTCCAAGCGGCGAAGGCCTCTTGCGCAGTTCGCATGGCAAACACCACGTTCGTGCCAACGATCTCGTCTCGCGCGCGAAGCGCCAGTAGGTCGAAAAGCATCCTGGCCCTTGTCTCGTCATTGGTCGCGCCGGCCGTGACCTGACGCGCCCAACGATCTATCTCCGGGGTGCTCACGAGGGGATTGACAATCAGTGCCAACTCCTCCGGCGTCAGCCTCGTGCGCAGTTCTTCCATGAGCGAAGATTGGGTGTAGGATTGTGGGGGGACAAAGTCAACATAGGTCGGGCTCATCCTCTGTGCTGCGAGGCCTGCCTCCGGGATGCCATGGTGTGTTGGCGATAGACGCGTCACGTAAATAACGCGAACAGCGAGCAGCGTACCAAGCCCAAGCAATAGGACCGCGGCTGTTCCCTTCTTGCTCCATCGTTGTGTTTTGACTGTCATTTTCGATTGCCATCGCGGCTCAACGAGCAAGCAAGTGTCCCCACTCTTTTAACTTACTTGTTGGTTCTTCGCTTCTGCAAATTCGGTGTTCGGCAGGTGGAGCATGAGCACAGCCTGCCAAAAAACCCGCCGCCGTCAACCGGTTAATAGGGGAGGGATGATCAGGACCTGGGGCGTTTGGGATGGTGTTTGGGCTTGGGGGAGGCGACTTCGCGGTGGAGTTCGGCCAGGCTGCGGCGGACGTAGGTGAGGATTCGCCTGCCCCTGGCGGTGAGGACGTAGTCCTTGCGGGCGCGAAGGCCGGCCCTGGAGTCGCGGGAGCTTTTCAGCCAGCCGCGCCGCTCCATGCGGTGAAGAATCGGATACAGGGTGCCCGGACTGATGTCGTAGCCGTGATGCCGCAATTCGTTGAGCATCCATTGGCCGTGGATGGGCGCTTCGCCGGCATGATGCAGGATATGCACCTTCCAAAAGCTCAACAGGATTTCGCGTTCGGCTTCTTTCATGCTCGACAACTTGTCTTGATAATAAGCGTTTGACAGAAGAATGCAAATGAATTATGCTTTTCGTCATCGAAATTCGTAATTGGCAGTTGTCATGAATCTGGTCGCACAGGCCTTGCGCCGTCCGTTCACCATCCTGGTCGGGGTGGCGGCGGTGGCCTTGGGGGCAACGCTGGCCTGGCAGCGGATGCCGCGCGACATCTTCCCCACGCTGGGCATCCCCACGATTTATGTGGCGCAACCTTACGGCGGCATGGACCCGGCGCAGATGGAGGGCTACCTGACTTATTATTACGAGTATCACTTTCTCTACATCACCGGGATTGAACACGTGGAGTCGAAGTCCATCCAGGGGGCGGCGCTGCTCAAGCTGCAGTTTCATCCGGGCACGGACATGTCGCAGGCCATGTCGGAGACGGTGGCCTATGTGAACCGGGCGCGGGCCTTTATGCCGCCGGGGACGGTGCCGCCCTTTGTCATGCGGTTCGACGCGGGCAGCGTGCCGGTGGGCGACCTGGTCTTTTCCAGCGCGAGCCGGACGGTGGGGGAAATGCAGGACCTGGCGCTGAATCGCGTGCGGCCGCTCTTTGCGACGCTGCCCGGCGTTTCGGCTCCGCCGCCCTTTGGCGGGAGCGCGCGCACGATTGTCGTCAGCCTGAATCCCGAACGGCTGCGCGCCTACGCCATGTCGCCGGAGGAAGTGGTGGCGGCGATGACGGACGCCAACCTGATCAGCCCGTCGGGCAACGTGCCGATCAACGGACTATACCCGATGGTCCCGCTCAATTCGGTGGCCCGCAACGTCAAGGACTTGGAGGCGGTGCCGATTCGGAAAACGGCGTTCCCGACGGTGTTCCTGCGGGACGTCGGCCAGGTGAACGACGGCTCGGACATCGTGACGAGCTACGCGCTGGTCAACGGGCGGCGCACGGTTTATATCCCGGTGACCAAGCGTTCCACCGCTTCCACCCTCTCGGTGGTCAATCTGGTCAAGGCGAACCTGCCGAAGTTCCAGAGCGTGCTGCCCGCCGACGTGACGGTGAGCTACGAGTTCGACCAATCGCCCTACGTGACGCGCGCGCTCGGTGGTTTGACCCTGGAAGGCGCGCTGGGCGCGGTGTTGACGGGCCTGATGGTGCTGCTGTTTTTGCGGGACTGGCGCAGCGCCCTGATCGTCATCGTCAATATCCCGCTGTCGTTGATGGGTTCGATGCTGGCCTTGTGGCTGACCGGGCAGACTGTCAACATTATGACGTTGGGCGGCCTGGCGCTGGCCGTGGGCATCCTGGTGGACGAGGCGACGGTTTGCATCGAGAACATCCACACCCACCTGGCGCGGGTGCGTTCCATCGGACGCGCGGCGCTGGACGCCACCACGGAGACGACCGGGCCGCGGTTTCTGGCGATGCTGTGCATTCTGGCCATTTTCAGCCCCACGCTTTTCATGGAAGGCGCGGCCAAGGCCATGTTCCTGCCGCTCTCGCTGGCGGTGGGATTCGCCATGGTCACCTCGTATTTTTTGTCGGGCACGCTGGTGCCGATTCTTTCAGTCTGGGTCCTGCGCCGGCACGAAGCGGCGGCGGCCGGCCACGCCGCGGCCGGAGGGGCCTTCGCGCGGTTCCAACAGAGGTTTGCGAGCCTGGGCCAGAAGCTGGCGCGGGCGCGGTGGGCGGTGGCGGCGCTCTACGTGGCGCTGGCCGCGGCCGTGATTGTGCCGTTGGGACGAAAGTTGGGGACGGACATTTTTCCCAGGGTGGACGCGGGACAGATTCAACTGCGGTTGCGCGCGCCGGCGGGGACGCAAATTGACGGCACGGAAGCGATCGCGTTGCAGGCGCTGGAGTTGATCAAGCAGGAGGCGGGCGCGACGAACGTGGCGATCACCCTGGGTTTTCTGGGCGTGCATGGATCAGCTTATCCGATCAATTTTATTCACTTGTGGAACGGCGGCCCGGAAGAAGGCGTGTTGCAGGCGCAATTGAAACCGGGCGCGCCCATTCGGATTGAAGACTTGAAGGAACGATTGCGAAAGGTGTTTGCGGAAAAGCTGCCGGGCGTCAGTTTCTCCTTCGAGCCGAGCGACATCGTCAGCCGGGTGATGAGCCTGGGTTCGCCGACGCCGATTGAGATAGCGATCAGCGGACAAAACCTGGCGGCGGACCGCGCGTTTGGGGAGCAGGTCAAGTCGGCTTTGCAGGCAATTCCCTTTCTGCGCGACATCCAGTTTGGGCAGGCGCTGGATTATCCGACGGTGGAGGTGAACGTGGACCGGGAAAAGGCCGGGATCATGGGCGCGACGATGGCGGACGTTTCGCGGGCGTTGGTCACGGCGACTTCCTCGTCGCGCTTCGTGGTGCCCAATTACTGGGCCGACCCGAACAGCGGCGTGGCCTACCAGGTGCAGGTGCAGGTGCCGCAGGCGCGGATGAACTCGGTCGAGCAGGTCAAGAATATTCCGGTGATGCGCCGGGAAGGACAGGGGGTGTTGCTGCGCAACGTGGCCACGGTGGCCGCGAGCACGGCGGTGGGGCAGTACGAACGCTACAACATGCAGCGCATGGTGACGGTGACGGCCAACATCGCCGGGGCGGACCTGGGCGCGGCGGGCCAGGCGGTCGGGGAGGCGTTGCGGAAATTGGGCCGGCCGCCGCCCGGCCTGACCGTGACGGTGCGGGGCCAGATCGTGCCGCTGGCGCAAATGCTGGACGGCTTGCGCCGTGGCCTGCTCATGGCGGTGGCCGTCATTTTTCTTTTGCTCGCCGCCAATTTCCAATCGTGGCGGCTGCCGTTGCTGGTGGTCTCGACGGCGCCGGCGGTGCTGGCGGGGGTGCTGTTGATGCTATGGTTGACACGGACGACGCTCAACATCCAGTCGTTCATGGGGGCGATCATGGCGGTCGGGGTGGCGGTGGCCAACGCCATTTTATTGGTGACCTTCGCGGAACGGAGCCGGATGGCGGGCGCGGGCGCGGCCGAGGCGGCGGTGGAAGGGGCGCGCAGCCGGCTGCGGCCGATCCTGATGACGAGCACGGCGATGATCGCCGGCATGGCCCCGATGGCGCTGGGACTGGGCGAGGGCGGCCAGCAAACCGCGCCCCTGGGCCGCGCGGTCGTGGGCGGGCTGGCGGCGGCGACCGTGGCCACGCTGCTGGTGCTGCCGTCGTTGTTCGCGCTCGTGCAGGCGCGCGCGCCCCGCCGGTCGGCGTCGCTCGACCCGGATGATCCGCAAAACTTCACCTCGCAGAAAACGTAAGAAATCCTCATGCAAACACCATTTCATCATCTCGCGGCGGGGCTGGCGGCAACCATGGCGGCGGCGGCATGGTGCGGCTGCGGCCCTGCCAGGACGGAGGCGCCGCCGCCGCCGGCCGCGCCGCCGGCCGTGCAAACCGTGCTGCCCAGGCGCGGCGAAATTGCCCGCGTCATCACGCTGCCCACCTTCCGCGTCCTGGCTTGCCAGGAAGCGACCCTTTACGCCAAAGTGTCGGGGTATTTGAAAACACTGACGGTGGACAAGGGCGACGCGGTCCAGCAAGGACAGAAGCTGGCGGAGATCGAAGTGCCGGAACTGCTGGCGGACCAGGCGCAATACGAGGCGGAGGCGGCCGTGGCCCGCACCAATTACGAGCGGCTGGCGCAAGCGCGGCAGAAGGCGCCGGACCTGGTGGTGCCCGAAACCGTGGACAACCTGCGCGGCCAGTGGGAGATCGCGCAGGCCAAGCTGCAGCGGACGCGCACGCTGTTGCAATACGCGCAGCTTGTGGCGCCGTTTTCGGGCATCGTCACGGCGCGCCACGTGGATCCCGGGGCCTTCATCGCCGTGGCCACGGCGGGCGCGGCGCCGCAAAGCGCCGCATTATTGACAGTGATGGATTACCGCCGCCTGCGCGTGCAGGTGTTCGTGCCGGAGATGGAGGTCCCGTTCATCACCAATGGAGTGCCCGCCGGCGTGAGCGTGGAAGCGCTGCCGGGAAGGAGTTTTGCCGGCTCCGTCACGCGCTTCGCCCACGCCCTGGACGAAACGACGAAAACCATGCTGGCGGAAATTGAACTTGACAACCCGGACGGCGCCCTGCGCCCCGGCATGTACGCCAGCGTGCGGTTGGAGGTGGAACGAAAGCACGACGCCTGGCTCGTGCCGGCGCCGGCGCTGCTCGTGGAAAAAGCCGGCACCTCGGTCTTCGTGGCGGAGGGCGGCAAGGCGAAAAAGACGCCGGTGCGGACGGGCTTCAACGACGGGACGAACGCGGAGATTGTAAACGGAGTTCAAGCCGGGCAGTCTGTGATCGTGCTGGGCAGACAAACGCTCAACGACGGGCAGCCCGTCACGGTGGTGGAATCAAAATGAAATTCCTCGGTTCAATTTGCGCCGGTCTTCTGGCGATGGGCGTCGCCTCCGCGCAAGGGCAAACCGCCGGCAACGCGCCCTCTCCGATAGACCTGCCGACGGCGTTGCGGCTGGCCGGCGCGCAAAACCTGGACATTCAAATCGCGCGCCAGGCGCTGCTGGAATCCAAGGCCAATCGCGAGAACGCCGTGGCCCAATTCTTTCCCTGGCTGGGGCCTGGATTCGCCTACCATCGCCGCGACGGCTCGTCCCAGTTCTTCCCGACGGGGATCGTGACGAACGATGCCCACCTGGATTCTTACGCTCCCGGCGCGACGTTCATGGCCCAGGAAAATCTGGGCGACGCCATCTACAATTCGCTCGCCTCCCGGCAGCGGGTCAACGCCTCCGGCCAGGCGCTGGAGGCGCAACGCCAGGTGACGCTCTTGGCCGCGGCGCAAGGATATTTCGACCTGGCCAAGGCCCAGGCCCTGGCCGGGGTGATCCGGCAAGCCCTGGCGACTTCGCGCGATTACCAGCAGCAGTTGCACTCGGCCGTGGAGCTGGGCATCGCGTTTAAAGGCGACGAAATCCGCGTGCAAACGCAATCGGGCAGCTACGAGATGGCGCTCCGCCAGGCGACGGAACAACAACGCATCGCGGCGGCGGCCCTGGCGCAGGTGTTGCATCTGGACCCGGCGGTGGAACTGGTTCCGCGGGAGGAGGAGATGGCGCCGCTGCGCCTGATCGAAACCAACGCGGTGCTGGGGACGCTGGTCGAGCGCGCCCTGCAGTTCCGGCCGGAGTTAAGGCAGAGCCAGGCGCTGATCCTGGCGGCGCAGGACACCAAGAACGGCGCGGTTTACGGGGCGCTGTTTCCCTCGCTGAACGCGCAGGTCTTTGCCGGCGGCTTCGGCGGCGGCCCGGAGAACGGGCACGGCAGCTTCGGCGCGGCGGAGGATTATCAGTTTGGGCTGAGCTGGCGGATCGGGCCGGGCGGTTTGTTTGATGCCGGCCGCGTCCATGCGAGCAAGGCGCGGCTGGCCGCCACCCAACTCTCCGACGCCAAGCTCAAGGACGCGATCATTGTCGAGGTGGTGGCCGGTTTCACCCGGGTCGAATCCACCGCGGCGCAGATTGATCTGGCCGGGAACAATTTAAGCAGCGCCAACGAAACCCTGCGCCTCACACGGGAGCGAAAACAATTTGGCGTCGGCGCGGTGCTGGAGGACATTCAGGCGCAACAGGCCTTGACGCAGGCCCGTTCGGATTATGTGACCGCGCTGGCGGAGTATAACAAGGCGCAATATCAATTGAACAAGGCCGTCGGCGGTTTGACCGGAACGAATCAGCCCGGGAAATGAAAGGAGAGTCATACAGCCCTTCTTTTCTCCTTTATATCTCATCCTTGGCTACCCCTGCAAAAAACTGTGCCATTGGCACTTTTAGGTGTTTTGCAAGCCTTTTTACTGCCTTATTCCTCTTGTGGTCGCTCATCTCTGCGTTCTCTGCGACCTCTGCGTGATCGTTGCGATTGTTCCTGTCGGGGCGCGAACAAAAGCAGACTGCTGCGCGCTCAAAAGGCTGATTTAATTCTCTTGACTTTTTGGAGTTTCCAAATTTACCCTATGGGCATTGAAAGCCGCAATGCCCATAGGGTAAATTCAGAATTCTGAATCTTGAAGTCCTGAATTCCAAAATTTGAATTCTGGCCTCCGCAGTCCGCGGGTGTGAGACAAAATTCTTCGTGGCTCGCCCTCATCCTAACCTTCTCCCCCTGGGAGAAGGAACACCCATCGGCGGTCATGGGTTGACGGCTGGTCGTCCGGCCAATGCCGTCCCGGGTTT
>JBEKUQ010000013.1:0-12624 GCA_049514835.1 Verrucomicrobiota bacterium
GGTTGGGGGCCTCCTCCCGCCCGCTGTTCCAGATCGCCTCCTCCGAGTCCACCGAGTAAAAGGTGCCGTTGCACTGGGCGTCGAACTGGACATTGTCAAAGATAAAGAATTCGGCCTCCGGCCCGAAGACGGCGGCGTCAGCCAGGCCGGTGGAGCGGAGGTACTTCTCGGCCCGGCGGGCGATGCCGCGGGGATCGCGGGTGTAGAGCTCCTTGGTGCCGGTCTCGGAGATGGTGCAGGTCAGGGAGAGGGTGGGCACGGCGCAGAACGGGTCACTGAAGGCGGTGTCCGGGTCGGGCATGGCCAGCATGTCGGAGGCCTCGATGGATTTCCAGCCGCGGATGGAGGAGCCGTCAAAACCGTAACCGTCGGCAAAGGCCTCCTCGGTCAGCTCGGAAATGGGCAGGCTGAAATGCTGCCAGGTGCCGAAGGTGTCAACAAACTTAACATCAACCATTTTGGCGCCCTGCTTCTTGGCGAGGGCCACAACGCTTTTTGGAGTATTATTCATGTGGAGGATTGGTATTTAGGCAGGTTTGAACGAACAGCCCCTTTGACGCGAAAGGCGGAAAGGGGCAAGAATCAGAGGGCCTCTTCGCCCGATTCCTCGGTGCGGATGCGGACGGCGCTTTCGATGTTGCTGACGAAGACCTTGCCGTCGCCGATTTTGCCGGTTTTGGCGGCGCGGACGATGGCCTCGACGGCCTGCTTTTCGATGGCGTCGGCGAGGACGACTTCGATTTTGATTTTGGGCAGGAAATCCACGGTGTATTCGCTGCCGCGATAAATTTCGGTGTGGCCTTTCTGCCGGCCGAAGCCCTTGACTTCGGAGACGGTCAGGCCTTGGACGCCCACGCCAGCCAGGGCTTCCTTGACTTCTTCGAGTTTGAAAGGCTTGATAATGGCTTCGATTTTTTTCATGGGCATTCGATTCCGCCGCCGGCGGCTGACCGGCGCATGGGCGATACTAACAATCGGGAGCCGGGTGTAAACAGGAATCTGCAAAAAAATGACGGAAAATGATGAATTTTCTTTGAACAAAAAATGTGCGGGAGGGTCTTGACAATAGTGCGAGTAGATGTTTAGTTAAGCTCAAGTTTAGGTTTTGAATTTTGGGCAAGATATAAAATTGTTCTTTGTTGCCCGGCAGATTTCGGCGGAGGTTTTGTACAGACCGCTGCCGGAAAACCCCTAATACTACAGTTGTACTAAATTCGAAAATTCCCCGGGCTTCCAGGTCATCCCCTGACCTCTTAGCCCGGTTTTTCGTTTTCATGGGGCCGGCGGCCCGGAAGCGGGGTTGGAACGCCGGAGAAGGATTGGAATTGACATGAACTTTGACCGCGCCGTCTTTACGGTGGAAAACTACGATCTGGCCGCCACGCTGGGGTCCGGCCAGACCTTTCGCTGGCGAAGCGGCGAAGGGGGATGGACGGGGGTGGTGGGCGGGCGATGGGTGCGGTTGCGGGCGGGCAGCGGCCAGATTGCGGCGCAAACCGCGGCGCCCGCGGGGGATTGGCAATGGCTGCGGCATTACCTGCAGTTGGAGGTCAGCCTGACGGAAGTGCTGGCGGCGTTTCCGCGGGATGACGCGGCGCTGCAAGCGGCGGTCGGGGCCTGCGCCGGGCTGAGGCTGCTGCGGCAGGAGCCGTGGGAGTGTCTGGCGTCGTTTATTTGTTCGTCCAGCAAACAGATTGCGCAGATTGAACAGATGATCGCGCTGCTGTGCGGGCGGTTCGGGGAGCCATTGGCGGTGCCGGAGGGAGAGGAGCCGGCGCATTGCTTTCCGGATTACGCGCAATTGGCGGGAGTTTCGGAAAGGGACTTGCGCGGCTGCAAGCTCGGTTTTCGGGCGCCTTACCTGCGGGGCACGGCGCAGAAGCTGGCCGGGGGCGATGTGGAGCTGGGCCGACTTTTTGAGCTTTCGCTGGAGGAGGCGCGGGCGGAGTTGTTGAAGCTGCCCGGGGTGGGGGTGAAAATAGCGGACTGCGTTTTGTTGTTTGCCTATGGATTTGGGGAGGCGTTTCCGGTGGATGTGTGGATCCGGAAGGCGCTGCGGCGTGATTACTTTGGGCGGCGGAGGGTTACGCCGGTGCGGCTGCGGCGGTTCATCGGAGCCCATTTTGGACCGCAGGCGGGATACGCGCAGCAGTATTTGTTTCATTACATGAGGGTGAAGGAGAGGGAGGCGGGGGTTGGAAAGGCAAAATGAAAAATGCAAAATGAAAGGCGCGGCGCGGCGTCCCTGCCCGGGAAAAGGAAGAATTGCGGTTGATTGACTTGACGGGCTGCCCGGCAATCCATAGCGTTCCAAGCTCGGTTGGTCGGAGAGACCAGCGAATCGAAAGGCATATTGTGAATGTGACGGTAGAGAATTTGGCTCCCTGCAAGAGATTGATGCGAGTGGAGGTCGAACCCGCGAAGGTGGAGGAGGCCTTTGAAGAAGTAACCCGGGAATATCAGCGCGAGGCGAGGTTCCCCGGATTTCGACCGGGGAAGGCGCCCAAGGAGATGGTGGTCAAACGATTTGAAACGGAAATTGGCAATGAGGTGAAACGGAAGTTGATCGCCGACTCCTACCAGCAGGCGGTGAAGGAACAAAAGATGACGCCGGTGGTGGCGCCGGACATTGAGGAGGTCCAGTTCACGCGGGGCGAGCCCCTGCATTTTGTCGCCACCCTGGAAATCGCGCCGGATTTCACGCTGCCCGAATACAAGGGCCTGCGCGCCCAGCGGGAAGTGGGCGGCGCCCTGCCGGCGGACATCGAGCATGCGCTGCAACTGTTGCGCGAGCGGCAAAAGACCTTTCTGACGGTGGATCGCGCCGTCAAGAAGGGCGATGTCGCGGTGGTCAACTACACGGGGAGGTGCGAGGGCAAACCGATCACCGAATGGGCGCCCACGGCCAAGGGCCTGACGGAGAGCAAGAACTTCTGGATCGAGACGGAGAAGGAATCCTTCCTGCCCGGTTTCAGCGGGCAACTGCTGGGAGCCAAGGCGGGGGAGAAACGAACCGTGACCCTGGATTTTGCGGGCAATTTCATGCTGCCGGCGCTGGTGGGCAAGCAGGGCGTTTTCGAGGTGGAAGTGGTGGAGGTCAAGGAGAAGATACTGCCGGAAATGGACCAGAAATTTGCGGAGTCGTGGGGCGCGAAGGACATGGAGAGGTTGCGCGAAGGGGTGCGGGCCGATTTGCAAAACGAGTGGAACCAGACGCAGAACCGGAAAATCCGCCAGCAAGTCGTCCAGGCGCTGATGCAGAGCGTGGAGTGCGACCTGCCCGAGGCGGTGGTGACGGGGGAGACGCGCAACATCGTGTATAACATTGTGAGCGACAACCAGCAGCGGGGCATCTCGAAGGAGACGCTGGACGCGGAGAAGGACAACATTTACGCCAGCGCCAACAACGCGGCGCGGGAGCGGGTCAAGGCCATGTTTGTCTTCCAGAAGATCGCGGAGAAGGAAGGGATCCGGGTTGAACAAAGGGAGATCCTGGCGAGGATTCAAACGCTGTCGGTGGAGAACAAGATGCCGGCGGAGAAGCTGATTCAGGAACTGGAAAAGAACCACCGTCTGGAGGAGGTGGTGCATCGCCCGATCCTCCATGAAAAGGTGGTGGACCTGCTGGTGCAATACGCCAAGATCGAAGACGTGCTCGCCCCGGCGAAGACGGGGGCTTAAACGGGGGCCGCGCCTGATCCCGAGTCGGCGGCCCGCCGTGCTGGCGGGCTACAGCTTAGTGGCCGTGAAGCAGTTCGGCGGCCCGCTGGCGCAACCCGCGGCGGGCGGCGGCGCTCAACTTGTTCATGGCGGGCCGATGACTTTCCACGGCCCTTGTCCCGGATGTCTTCTTTTCGGGAGCCGGCCTGACTTCTTTCATTAAGGAAACTATGGCAATGGTGAGGCGAAAAGTCAAAAGCAGCGGTTGCGCCCAAATTGGCACCCTTAACGCTGTCAATACTCACGTCCGCCGAGCCACTGGCCGCCACCTCTGCGTAGTTGGCTATCCGTTCTTCTCATCCTGTAGTCTGACCAACAACCGATAGGCTTCGATTTCCTTTCCATAAAAATTGGCGAACATCCGAAGAAAAGCCAGAACAGAAAACCCAAGACTAATGATGATAAAGATGCCCATTGCGATGCCGGAGAGGAACCTTTCGTCCAGGAACAAGTCAGCGCCGCTTTTCTCGGACTTCTCATTGATCATTTGGATCAAGAGGAGGAGTGCCACGATAACGCAGATCCCCATGAATCCCAGAACCGACCGTTTGCCTTTTTGTTGGTCAATGAATCGAATCCGCGACCGTGCATAGGCCACGATTTCCTCTTCAGTGTATTTCATAACGTTTTGTCAGGGCCGTTCTTTAATTTCCCTACATCTGCTCGGTGGTTTGGATGCCGAGGGCGCCGAGGCCCTGCTGGAGGACGCGCGAGGCGAGATCGCACAGGGCCAGGCGGGAGGCGCGCGAGTCTCCTGTGGCCCTGAGCACGGGGCAGTTCTCGTAGAAGCGGGCAAAATCCCCGGCCAAATCGTAAAGGTAGCCGCAGAGGAAATTGGGGCGGTACTCGTCGGCGACGGTTTCCAAAACCAGCCCAAAATCCAACAGCCGCCGGGCCAGAACAATTTCTTCCTGCGCTTCCAGGACCATGCCGGAGGCGGAAGTGATCGGGGCGGCCGCGGCCTCGCCTCCCTTGCGAAAGATGCTGCGGATGCGGGTGAAGGCGTAGAGCAGGTAGGGGGCGGTGTTGCCCTGGAGGGAGAGCATTTTGTCCCAACTGAAGACGTAATCGCTCTGGCGGTTTTGGGAGAGGTCGGCGTATTTGATGGCGCCCAGGCCGACGCGGCGGGCGATTTGGCGGCGCGTTTCTTCGGGCCATTCCAGATTTTTATCGGAGACGACCTGGAAGGCGCGTTCCTCGGCTTCGTCGAGCAAATCTTCCAGGCGCACCGTCTGGCCGGAGCGGGTCTTGAAGGGTTTGCCGTCTTCGCCAAGGATGGAGCCAAACCAGACATGGGCCAGCTTGACGGTTGCGGCCGGCTGCCAGCGGCGGAACAGGGTGAAGAGCTGTTGGAAATGCAGTTGCTGGCGGCCGTCGGTGACGTAAGTGATTTCGTCGGGCGCGCCGTTGCCGCAGCCGCCCTCCATGCGGAATTGGAGGGTGGCCAGATCGGTGGTGGTGTAGTTGAAGGCGCCGTCGCTCTTTTGGACGAGGGCGGGGTGCCCCTTGAGCGCGGGCACGTCGTCGAAGAAGACGGCCATGGCGCCGTCGCTTTCGCGGGCCAGTCCGCGCTGTCTTAAATCGTCCACCACAGCTTGCAGGCGCAGGTTGTAGTGGCTCTCGCCGAAAGTGTGATCGAAGGTGACGCCGAGGCGGGCATAGACGCGGTCGAACTGCTCCTGGGAAAGGGCGATCATGCGGCGCCAGATGGCGAGGTTTTCCGGGTCGCCGGCCTGGAGTTTGACCAGTTCCTGCCGGGCGTTTTGCAAGGAATTGGGGTCCTGCTCGCAGGCGGCATTAATGAGTTGGTAAAGGCGTTCCATTTCGGCGATGGGATCGCGGTCCAGGGCGGCGGGATCGAGGCGGGTTTTCCAGCCAAGAATCAGTTTGCCGAACTGCGTGCCCCAGTCGCCCAGATGGTTGTCGGTCGTCACGCGGTGGCCGAGCAGTCGGGAAATCCGCGCGAGCGAATCGCCCAGAATGGTGGAGCGAATGTGGCCGACATGCATTGGCTTGGCGGCGTTGGGCGAACTGAAATCAATGATGATGGAGCGGGGCCGGTCGGTTTTCTCCACCAAAGGCCGCTGGCCGCGGGCCACGCTGTCCAGGGCCAGGGCGAGGGCGGGGATTTTGAGGCGGAAATTCAGGAAACCGGCGCCGGCCAATTCCACCGGCTCGCACCACTGGGAAACGTCGAGGCGTGCGGCGACGTCGGCGGCCAACTGGCGCGGATTGATTTTGCGGGCCTTGGCCAGGGCCATGAGGGCGTTGGCCTGGTAATCGCCGAAGCGCGGGTCAGGGCAGGGGCGCACGAGCACGGCGCTGACCTCGGCGTCCGGCAGGACGGCGGCCACCGCCTGTTGCAGTCTTTGTTGGAGGAATCTGTGGAGCACAATGGAAGGTGAATTGGGCCGGGCCGCCCGTGGTCCCGTGCCGCGGCGGGCGAAAGGAGAGGGCCAGGGGCGGCGGGATCAATGGGCGGCGGAGTATTTGAGGATGACCTGCCACATGGCCTGGGCGTCCGGGGCTTGTTCGAGTTCCTGGCGAAATTCCTTGATGTGGAGAAGTTTGGCGATGCTGGCCAGGGTGTGGAGGTGTCTTTGGAACTGGCCCTGGGGCACGAGGAAGAGCATGACCAGGTTGACCGGTTGATTATCCAGCGCGTCAAAATTGATGCCTTTGCTGGAACGGCCCAGCGCGCCGACGACTTCGGGGATGAGGTCGGTGGAGGCGTGAGGGATGCCGATGCCGAAACCGATGCCGGTGCTCATGGAGGATTCCCGTTTCTTGACCACGGCGGTGATGGCGGCGCGGTTTTCCTCCTTGATTCTGCCGGTGGCGATGAGGTTGCCCACCAAATCATCAATGGCGGCCCAGCGGTCGACGGACTGCATGTCGGGCAGGATGTTGCTGGGGCCCGTCAAAATATCAGCAAGGTTCATAGAATCGCGGGGTCATTTCGCCTGAATTGCCGTTTCATTTCAAGCGCAATCGGCATTTTTTAAGCGGCCCGGACCAGGAGGGCTGGCCGGACGCCGGAAAGCGGGCTTTACATTTAGACGTCTAAATGTAAAGTGTGGATTCATGATCGAGAGACCGTTCTGGCAAGGGCGGCTGACGGCGGGGTGGAAAGAGGCGCCGATTGTCTGGCTGACCGGCCCGCGGCGCGTGGGCAAGACGGTGCTGGCGCAGAGTCTTGGGGAAGCGGAGTTCCTCAATTGCGACCTGCCCAGCGCCGCGGAACGATTGCGCGACCCGGAGAGCTTTTTCCGATCGGTGAAGACGCGGCTGGTGGTGTTGGACGAAGTGCATCAGCTTCCCGATCCGAGCCGGCTGTTGAAGATAGGAGCGGATGTTTTCCCCGGTTTGAAGATCCTGGCGACCGGCTCGTCCACGCTGGCGGCGACGCAAAAATTCCGCGACAGCCTGACCGGGCGGAAGCGGGTGGTGAAGCTGGCGCCGGTGTTGCATGAGGAACTGCCGGCCTTCGGGGTGGCGGACACGCGGGAACGGCTGTGGCGCGGCGGCCTGCCGCCGGCGCTGCTGGCGGAGAAGCCGGATGCGGAGTTTTACTCCGAGTGGCTGGATTCCTATTTCGCGCGCGACGTGCAGGAACTTTTCCGGCTGGAGAAACGGGCGGCGTTTCTGCGCGTGCTGGAATTGTTGATGCGGCAAAGCGGCGGGATGCTGGACGTGAGCAAATTGGCGGCGGAGGGAGGCATCAGCCGTCCGTCGGTGGTGAACTGGCTGGAGGTTTATCAGATTACCCACGTGGCGCATTTGGTGCGGCCCTTCGCCGGAGGCGGCCGGCGTGAGATCGTGGCGCAGCCGAAGGTGTTCGGCTTTGACACCGGGCTGGTCTGCCACGCGCGCGGCTGGGACCGTGTGCGGACGGAGGATTGCGGGGTGCTGTGGGAGCATCTGGTCCTGGACACGCTGATGGCGGCCGGGGCGCCCAAGGTTCATTTCTGGCGCGACAAGCAGCAACGGGAGGTGGATTTTGTGGCGCCGCGCGGACGGGATGCGGCGGATGCCATCGAGTGCAAATGGAATCCCGAAGCCTTCGAGACGCGCGGGCTGGCGGCATTTCGGCAGGTTTGTCCCAAGGGAAGAAATTACGTGGTCAGCCCATTGGCGGGCCCGGCTTACGAACGAACGCAGGATGGGCTGAAGGTTTCGATTGTTTCGCCTGCGGAATTGCGCCAGAAGATGGTTGGGCGGCCGGACCGGGCGGGCTGGTGAAATAAAGCACAAAGGGCTTGCCTCCGGTTGGTTTAAGCTGTTAATTTTCAGCGTTATTGGCGTGGTGAAGGAGCTCTTATGCAAAGCAAGACGGAAATCGGATATAACTCGAAGGTGGAAGGGGACGTGGTGCATACCAGGCTGGATGCGGCGATCAACTGGTTTCGCAAGAACTCGCTCTGGCCGATGCCGATGGGGCTGGCCTGTTGCGCGATTGAATTGATGGCGGCCGGGGCCAGCCGGTTCGACATCGCCCGCTTCGGCGCGGAGGTGATGCGTTTTTCGCCGCGGCAATCGGACGTGATGATCGTGGCGGGCACGGTGACGTACAAGATGGCGATGTCGGTCAAACGGATTTATGACCAGATGGCGGAGCCGAAATGGGTGATCGCGATGGGGGCGTGCGCCTCGACCGGGGGGATGTACCGGAGTTACGCGGTGCTGCAGGGGGTGGATACGATAGTGCCGGTGAACGTGTATGTGGCGGGGTGTCCGCCGCGGCCGGAGGCGCTGCTGGACGCGCTGATCAAGTTGCAGGGGAAAGTGGCCAAGGAGCCGTTTCTGGCCCTGCAAAAAAAGGCGGCCTGAGCGGCCGCGCAAGAACCCAAGTTGTGATGACGGCGCGCGATCTGGCCCTAAAACTGAAGGAACGGTTCGGCATTCTGATTTCCGACCCGCAGGAGTTCCGCGGGGAAATCACGGTGCAATTGACGGATGCCGACGTGCTGGCCGAGGTGTGCGCGTTTGCCAAGGCGAGCCTGGGATTTGATTACCTGGTGGACATCACGAGCATTGACAATTACGGGTCGGACCCGCGCTGGACGCTGGTTTATCATCTTTACGGCTACGGGCATCACGGGGCGCTGCGGTTGAAGACTAACGTGAGCGAGGAGCAGTCGGAGGTGGGGACGGTCTCGACGGTGTGGCGGACGGCCGACTGGCACGAGCGGGAGATTTACGACATGATGGGCATCCGTTTTCGCGGCCACCCGGATCTGCGGCGCATTCTCATGTGGGAAGGCTATCCGTATTTTCCGCTGAGGAAGGACTTTCCGCTGGCGGGCAAGGCGACGACGGTGCCGGAAGTGGCGTTCACGAAAAGCGCGCCATTGGAGGGCGGGCCGTTTGTCACGGCGGCGGGGGGCAAGGACACGATGGCGCGAGAACCGCGGGCGCGGGCGGCCGGCCCGGGCGCGGAGAGGGAGGGCAAATAAATGGGATCATTCACCGTCGGTTGCTTAGTAAAAAACCATGTTGACCGTGAGAAGACGGTGAAGATTCCGCGGCTGATGGTGGACACGGGGAGCGAGGCGACGTGGATTCCGCGGAGGTTTTTGGCGGAGATCGGGGTGAAACCGGAGAAGCGCTCGCTCTTTCAACCGGCCAATGGGCAATATGTTTATCGGGACGTGGGCTACGCGGTCATTCGCGTCAACCAAGCGGAGACGGTGGACGAAGTCGTTTTCGCGGAACAGGGCGACATGACTTTATTGGGCGCACGGGCGCTGGAGGGTCTGCTGTTATGGATTGACGCGAAGGGAAAACGGCTGGTGGCCATTGAAGCGCATCCCGTGGCGAAAGTGGTGGTGCCCGGTCCGGTGCCACCCGACAAAGACCAATACCTGCGGATCGGAGCGGTTATCCAAGGGCAGGGCGGTCCCGTGCCGGTGGCGGAGGGGGCAGCGAAGCCGCGGCGGAAAGAAGCATGATGGCAATTTGATTATGGCGACACAGGAAATCCAGCATCCCGATGGGGCGGCCCGCGCCGCGGAGGCGGAGGCCGCCGCCGGCGAGGCGCCGGACATGCCAGGGGAGAAAATGGTGCTCAACATGGGGCCATCGCATCCGGCCACGCACGGGGTGCTGCGGCTGGTGCTGGAGCTGGACGGGGAAATCATCACCAAGGCCAGTCCGGATATCGGGTATCTGCATCGGGGCGACGAAAAGATCGCCGAGAACATGACCTACACGCAGTTCATCCCTTACACGGACCGGCTGGATTATCTGGCGCCGCTGGCCAACAACGTGGCCTACGCGCTGGCGGTGGAGAAATTGATGGGGATTGACCAGGCGCTGCCGCCGCGCTGCCAGTATGTTCGGGTGATCTGCTGCGAGCTGGCGCGGATCTCGTCGCACCTGCTGGGGCTGGGATCCTTTGCGATGGACGTCGGGGCGCTGACGGTGTTCCTGTTCACTTTCACGGAACGGGAGAAGATTTACAACCTGATCGAGGCGCTGACGGGGGCGCGGTTCACCACCACCTACACGCGGATTGGCGGACTGTCGCGGGACCTGCCGCCGGGCTGGGCCGGCCAGTGCCGCCAGTTCCTGGAGGAAGTGGTGCGGAACATTGACGAAACGGAAAAGTTGCTGACGCGCAACCGAATTTTCGTTGACCGGACGCGGGACGTGGGGGTGATCTCGCGGGCCGACGCGATTGATTACGGGTTGAGCGGCCCGAACCTGCGCGGGAGCGGAGTGGAATTTGACGCGCGCAAGGCCCGTCCCTACCTGGTGTATGACCAGTTGGAATTCGAGATGGCGGTGGGATCGGCGGGGGACTGCTACGACCGGTATCTGGTGCGCATCGAGGAAATGCGGCAGAGCGTGCGCCTGTTGCGCCAATGCCTGGACAAAATTCCGGGCGGGGCGGACAACGCGGCGGGCGAGCCGGTGAACATCCCCGACGGCAAAACGGTGCTGCCCTCCAAATACAAGGTGCTGACGAGCATGGAGGAGTTGATTCACCAGTTCATCCTCGTCACCGAGGGGGTCAACGCGCCGCCGGGGGAGGTGTTTTTCAGCGCGGAGAATCCGAAGGGCGAGCTGGGCTTTTACATCAACAGCAAGGGCGGGGGCACGCCTTACCGGCTGAAAATCCGCTCGCCCTCCTTTTGCAACCTGAGCATCCTTTCCCACCTGCTGCCCGGGCACATGGTCAGCGACACGGTCTCGATTTTCGGGTCGCTGGATTTTGTCATGGGCGAATGTGACCGGTGAAAAACGAACCAACGACGCCATGAGCTTTACCGTGCCAAAAGATCTGGAAGCCGAGCTGGACGAAGTGGCCACGCATTACCCGCAAAAGCGGAGCGCGTCGCTGATGTTCCTGCACGCCATCCAGGAGCGTTTCGGCTGCGTGCCGCCGGAAGCGATGGAGTGGACGGCGAGGAAACTGGGGCTGGAGCCGATCAATATTTACGAGCTGGTGACTTTTTATCCGATGTTCCGGCAGGAGCCGGGGGGCCGGCACCAGATCAAGATATGCCGGACGCTGAGCTGCGCGCTGGGGGGGAGCCATGAACTGCGGGGTTACATCTGCAAAAAGCTGGGGCTGGATGCGAGCGAACATGGGCCGCAAACGACCCCGGACGGGAAATTCACGGTGGAATTTGTCGAGTGCCTGGCCAGTTGCGGCACGGCGCCGGTGGTGATGGTGAACGAGGAATTTCACGAAGGGGTGACGAGGGAGAAGGCGGATCAATTGCTGGCCCAATGCCACTGATTTTACGAATGCCAAGGAAAGACAAAAATGAAGACAAGCTTGAAAGACTGGCCAAAGGTGTTCGAGCGGATAAAGCGGGTTCGCGGACTGGACGAAAGCGAAAAAGTACTGTACGCACGAAGCCTGGCCTCTACACCCTCGGAACGCTGGCACATGAACGAAATATATCTCCGCTCGCTCGGCTTATGGGGGCGCTCGGCGCTGAAAAAATTAAATTCCAATTGATTGGCATGTCAGCAGCAGTCCTCCAAGGCGCGCCGGTGGCCACGATTGACGTGGATTTCTGGCTGGATTTGCCCGCGCGGCAATACATGCGCGCGGTCAACGTGGCGCGATCCCTGGGTGCAACCATGCTCCGGAACACCATTGTCGAGCTGACCGACGGCACGCTCGTGAATTTCATTTACGAAGTGACCGGCTTGAAAAGTTTTTCCGCAGAATATCCCAAGGCGAAGCGGTTGGAATTTCATGGGCTGCGCATTCCGGTGATGCCGCTGGAATCCATCCGGCGGAGCAAAGCCGCGGTGATGCGTCCGAAAGACCCCTCCCATATTTTCTACATTGACCAAACGCTGCGCTTGATCCGGGCGAACAAGAAAAACAAATGAACCGAAGCGCATGACACTCTTAAAACCCAAATCGAACCCCGCGAAGGCGGATTGGCTGCCCGACATGGATTTGAACCATGACAAACAGATCCAGAGTCTGCTGTGCTACCGTTACACCATCGGGCAAGGCAACTTTGTGAAATTAAGACATTTAAGAATAGAGTCAAGGAATTGCGGATGGCAGATGGCGGACGGCGGATTTTCCGAGGCTGCGATCTCCGCGGCCGTGCCATCTCCAATCCGCAATCCGAATTCCGCAATCCGCCATTGAACCATGCCCCAGGAATACCGCCTCATTTTAAAGAACGTGGATGCGCCGGGCTACACCCCGGACCTGGAGTGCTACGCGCGGCACGGCGGCTATGAGGTGTGGAAAAAGGCGCTGGCGCTGGGGCCCAAGGAACTGCCCGGCGGCAAAAAGGTTTCGCCGCAGGAACAGTTGCGCGACGAGGTGAAGACGTCGGGCCTGCGGGGCCGGGGCGGAGCGGGTTTTTCCTGCGGGCTGAAGTGGTCGTTCGTGGACCTGCGCAGCGACAAGCCGAAATACCT
>JBEKUQ010000014.1:0-12613 GCA_049514835.1 Verrucomicrobiota bacterium
CTGTCCACCTGTTTGCCGTCCGTCGTCAGCACGGCGTAAGTGGGCGCTTGCGGTTGCCGCAACGCTCCATTGTCCCCCGCAAGATACGGCGTCGAATAGGTCTCGCCCCCGGCTCCGAAAAGCGTGGCCTGGATGGTCTGCGCCGGCCCCGATTGGCCCAGGATGGACGATAGCAGCGAGCCAGACGAAGATATGCCCGAATCGCGCGTCGCGGTCGCGGTCAATTCCAGCTTCAGCGGCGCGCCGCATTTCAACGGGGTGCTCTCCCCGGCCACGGCCTTGATGCCGCCTTCTGGAATCCGCTTCGTGCCGCTCATGATCAGCGAATCGCCGGAAGTAGATTTGGCCTTCAAGCCCACCGCATACAACCGATAATTGCCCGGCGGCACCTTCACCTTGCCGTTGGCCACGCCGGCTTGCAGCAACACCCAGTCGCCCGGCGCCTTTTCCCAGCCCAATCCCAGATTGTTCACCTGCTCCCCGTGCGTTTGCAGCGCCAACTCTGCCATCGGCTCCGCCCACGGTTCCAAGGAAAGTGTTTTGAAGTCGGCGGACAACGTGGCCTTATACGGCTTGGCGTCCAGATAAAGCAACGGGCCGAAGGGACTAGACTGGTTTCCCAAAAGCGTGCTTTGGATCGTCTGCGGACCATCCCAATCCACCAGAATACGGTCGCCTCCCTGGAAATACCAACTGGTTTCCGCGCCATTGACCCCCACTCGCGCAATCACTGGCTTTTCCGGGTCCCCCAGCTTAAAATTGCAGTCCGCATCCACAAAGCCTATCTTGTGCTGCTTCCCATCCACCTGCACCGTCGTTTGCAGATACCACCCCGGCCTTACCATGATCTCCCCGATGGTCGAATTGGCCGCCATATTGCCAATCATCTGCGGCGTCGTGAACATATACACTTGCGCGAAAAAAACGGGCCGGTCCGTACCGATCTTCAGGCTTTCCGGGGCTTGTATCGGTCCAAACAGGATTTGCTGCGGCGAAACCACCACCACCCCGTTGCGCCGGTCCGGCGGCACCGGGCTGACCACCGGATCGCCGGTCAAATCGCCGTTCCGATTCACATCCACGATCAGCCGGTCATAACCCTGCCCCGTTCCCTTGGATTCATCCAGCCGGAACAGCAGTTGCTCGCTCCCCGCCGCAATCTGGCCGTAGAGCGGATGCTGCGAAACGGCGGGCGGGGCCTTGACGATGCCGGCCGGTTTGCTGGTCTGCAACATCGTGTAAGTGGAGGAGCCGGAAGGAAAGGAGAGGGCCTGTTGGGCGTCCAAAGTCTTGAACGTCAGGGGATAATCCGTTGCCGTCGAAAGACCGGGCACGGCCAGCAGGAGCACTCCGCACAAAAACAGGGATTTTTTCATAAGTGAAACTTCTGTTGCCTTACGACCACATTAGTCCATTCCCCAACCATGTCAACTCAAACCTCGCAATAATACGCCCATCGCCGCCGGCCCCGCAAAGTCGCCGCGTCGTCCCGCCGTCGGCCGATGTCCGGGCGCCCCATTCCGGCATTTATCATTTGTCATTTTCCACTTATTCTTCTTCTGCTTGGGACTTGACAGAAATTAGAATCTATAGTTAGATCATACACGTGAGACACGTAAGCACAGTCAAAATCCCTTCCGCCAGGTCGCCCGCGTCCGTGCCGGTCTGTGCCCGTCCGTGCCCGTCCACCCTGTCCTGCCATCCCGGCAGGGCGCCTGTCCGCCGTAGCCTCTGCGAAGATGGAAGTCCCCGTCGAGCCATGCCTTCGCCCATCACCTCCCCAGTCTCGGCAAATCCCCATTTGACCATTTACGTCACAACATCGGGCGCCACCCCATTAAGGCCAATCGTGCCTAATCAAGATTGAATCAGGCTAAAACGCGCCAAAACAAGGTATTTTTCCATTTCCCCCATGACCCTTGACGACCGCCAAAATCCTCCGCTCCGCGTCTTCCAGACCAAGGATCAGACCCGCTCCTTTTACGATAAGATCAGCCGCTTCTATGACCTCCTGCGTTATGGCAGCAAGAAAACAACTGCGACATTCCAGCCGTCTTTCCCGCCGTCAAAAGCGGGGGGCTTGTTTGAACGCGCCCCTTGGCCCGTTGGTCTTTGTTGGTAATGCCTGCTGAATCTCCATCTTCCGGTTTTTGGTTTTGGCTCCGCGTCATCACGATCGGTCGGCGGCCCAAACGGACCCTCGTCCGTCTGGCCGTGCTGGTGGTCGCCGCCGTGGTCCTGTTCAAATTCCTCCTGGTCCCCATTCGCGTCGTCGGCTACAGCATGGAACCCACCTTCCACGACCGGGCCGTCAATTTCATCAACCGCCTGGCTTACGTCCGCGCCCAGCCCCGCCGCGGCGATGTCGTCGGCCTGCGCATGAACCCCGAGGACACTAATGCGCCCCTTCAAATCATGCTCCTCAAACGGCTGGTCGGCTTGCCGGGCGAGACCATTTCTTTTTCGGGCGGCCATCTCCTCGTCAACGGCGAGCTGCAGGAGGAGCCTTATCTCAAATTGCTCACCAACACCTGGAACGAGCCGGGAAGGCTGCTCGCCTCCAACGAGTTCTATTTCGTCGGCGACAACCGCTCCATGCCCCCCGAGCAGCATGAGCACGGCGTCGCCTGCCGTTGGCAAATCGTCGGCCGCGTCTTGTTCAAGGGCCACCAGTAGGCCGCATGGACCGCATGATCGGCGCGAGAATATAACTCTGCCATGAAGCCCCTCCTTCTTCTGCTTCTGCTGGAGTTTCAGCCTTTAGCCTTCAGCCTTTAGCCTTTGTAACATGAAACCCGTCCGTCGCCTGATCCTGCTGGCCCTCCTGGCCGCCTTTGCCTTCTGGTCGTGGGACTTCTTTTTTCCCACCCCGCAAAAAGTCATCCAAAAGCGCCTGCTCAAGCTCGCGCGGCTGGCCTCCTTTTCCTCCTCCGACGGCAACATCAAACGGCTGGCGGACATGGAAAGACTCGGTTCCCTGATGACCGAAAGAATCCATGTCGTTTTGGACGCGCCCGGCGTTCGCGGTGAAACCTTCGACAACCGCGAGGAATTGTTGCAGGCCGTGCTGGCCGCCCGCTCCCAGGTCAAGGACCTCCAGACCCAATTCACCGACATCGGCATCACCGTCAACCCCGACCGGCAATCCGCCGTGGCTTTCTTGACGGTCACGGCCAAAGTTGGCGGAGAGCCGGACCCGGTCATCGAGCCGCTCAAGTTCACCTTTCAGCACACCAACGATGACTGGCTCATCACCGGCCTCGAATCCGTCAAGACACTCAGATGAGGCGCCATTTCCAGCCTCGTTGTCGCCTCGATTCTGCCGCTCGAACCCCGCGTGGTAGGGCGGGCAGTCCCCTGCCCGCCGCTCCTTTATTCTGGCTTCGCGCCTGTGGCTCAACTTCCGCTCGCCGCACCCGCTTTTTTTATTTTTTTCATCGCTGGAATGCAGTAGAAAGGCAATCGTGATAGATTCTGATGGTTCTTTGGCCGGCTTCTTGCCCAAATTGGAGGCGGCGGACATCCTGGCTCTGGACACGGAGGCGGACAGTCTCCATGCCTATCCGGAGAAGATTTGCCTCATCCAAATCACCGTCGGCGAGGAAGATTGGTTGATTGATCCCCTCGCGCCGCTGGACCTCGCCCCGCTTTGGACGGCGCTCAAACCGCATCCGCTCATCCTGCACGGCGCCGATTACGATCTGCGCATGTTGCGCAAAAACCACGGCTTTGTCCCGGAACGCATCTTCGACACCATGCTGGCCAGCCGCCTGCTGGGCGACCGGGTCTTCGGCCTCGCCAATTTGCTGCAAAAGTATCTCGGCGTCACTTTGGAAAAAGGATCGCAGAAGGCGGATTGGGCCAAACGGCCCCTGACGCCGCGGATGGAGGCTTACGCGCGCAACGACACGCATTTCCTGGCCAAATTGGCCGCTATTTTGCAGGAGGCGTTAAGGCAAAAAGGAAGGTTGGACTGGGCCGAGGAGTCTTGCGCCCGGCTCATCGTGGAATGCGCCACTCCCAGCCCGCCCCAGCCGGACCTGGTCTGGCGCGTCAAGGGCAGCCACAAATTGTCACGCGCCGCTTTGGCCGTGTTGCGCGAAGTCTGGCAGTGGCGCGAGCAGGAGGCCATCGGGGCCAACAAACCGCCTTTCTTTGTCCTCAGCCACCAGGCCATGGTCGAAATCTCCGCCGCCGCGGTCGAGCAACGGTCTTTCGCGCCTTTCCTGCCGCGCCGTTTTTCGGACCACCGTCAGGAGGGCCTGGCCCTCGCCATCCAGGCCGGCCTGGCCTGTCCGCCACTCGATCAACCTGAGTTTCTGCGGACCAAATCCCACCGGCACACGGAGGCGGAACGGCGCCGTTTCGTGGCCTTGGAGCAGCACCGCAACGCCCGGGCCGCCCAACTGCAAATTGACCCAACCCTCATCGCCAGCCGCGCCACCCTGCTCGCCCTGGCCAGTAATTGGGATCGCGCCAGCGCCGGCCTGATGCCCTGGCAAAAACAGATTTTGGACGGTTTGGGCTTGCCTTTCCGGCCTAGTCACGCATAGTGTGCCGCCATGATCATTGATTTAAAAAAGTTGGAAATTTGGTTCTTGACCGGCAGCCAGCACCTTTACGGGCCTGCCGCCCTCAAGAAAGTCGCCGAGAACTCTCAGGAGGTGGTCGCCGCGCTGGATGGCTCGCCCGCCATCCCGGTTCGCATCGTCTTCAAGCCGGTGGTCAAAAGCCCCGCCGAGGCCACTGCCCTCTGCCAGGAGGCCGGCAATAACCCCAATTGCATCGGCATCATCAGTTGGTGCCATACCTTTTCCCCCTCCAAAATGTGGATCAACGGCCTGAAATTGCTCCGCAAACCCTTGCTCCACCTTCACACCCAGCACAATCGCGACATCCCCTGGTCCTCCATTGACATGGATTTCATGAATCTCAACCAGGCCGCCCACGGAGACCGCGAGCATGGTTACATCATGTCCCGGATGCGCATCAACCGCAAAGTCCTGGTGGGCTTCTGGCAGGACGCCAAAATCCAGGGCCAGATCGGCTCCTGGAGCCGCGTCGCCGCCGCCTGGCATGACTGGCAGGGCGCCAAGTTCTGCCGCTTTGGCGACAACATGCGCGAGGTCGCCGTCACCGAAGGCGACAAAGTGGCGGCCCACATCCAGTTCGGCTATTCCGTCAACGGCTTCGGCATGGGCGATCTGGTCAAATGCGTCAACGCCGCCACCGACTCCGAGATTGACCATCTGGTCCGCGATTACGAAGCCAGATACACCGTCGCCCCGGAATTGCGCAAAAATGGCAAGATGCGCCCCTCCTTGCGCGAAGCCGCCAAAATCGAAGTCGGCCTCCGCGCTTTCCTCACTGCGGGCGATTTCAAGGGCTTCACCGACACCTTCGAGGATTTGCATGGCCTGGTCCAGTTGCCGGGCGTGGCCGTGCAGCGGCTCATGGCCGACGGCTACGGCTTCGGGGCCGAAGGCGATTGGAAAACCGCCGCCCTGGTCCGCGCCATGAAGGTCATGGCGGCGGGTCTCAAAGGCGGCACCTCCTTCATGGAGGATTACACCTATCATTTGCAGCCCAATGCCATGAAGGTCCTGGGCGCGCACATGCTCGAAATTTGCCCCACCATCGCCAAGGGCAAACCCTCCATCGAAGTCCATCCTCTGGGCATCGGCGGCAAGGCCGACCCCGTCCGCCTCGTTTTCGACACCCCGGCCGGCCCGGGACTCAATGCCTCGATGATTGATCTGGGAAACCGCTTCCGTCTTCTGGTCAACGAGGTCGAGGTCGTCAATCCAGATCATCCCCTGCCCAAGCTGCCCGTCGCCCGCGCCGTCTGGCTCTGCAAGCCCGATTTGCCCACTGCCGCCGCCGCCTGGATTTACGCCGGCGGGGCCCACCACACCGGCTTCAGCCAGGGCCTGTCCGCCGAGATGCTGGAGGACTTCGCCGCCATGGCCGGGCTGGAAATTGTTATTATTGACAGCAAGACCACCTTGCGCGAGTTCCGCAAGGAACTTCGTTACAACGAAGTTTACTACGCCCTGAACCGCGGCTTCGGCGGATAGTCCGCCCTTCGCAACTGGAATGGGTCTGGGTTCGTAAGTCGCCGCGCGTCTTGGAGTGCGGCGGCTTGCCGCTGCTTTCTACGTCCCATAAGTCCCATACGCCCCATACGTCCCATTTGCCAGGCTGCGCTACTCCCCCCCGACTCGCAGCACCGTCAACGAATGCGCCGCAAACGTCCACGGGAAACGCGGCGCGCCGGGATGAAATTGCGATTCAACGGGCGAGATTTTGCGCGGCTCGTCAAAGGAGTTGACGTCGCTCAAATTCGCGCCCGCCAGCACAGTGGCTTTGCCGCCGGCAGCCACCTTGTCCAACCCGGCCAGCACGATTTGCGCCGTCGTGGGGCCGGCCCCGGCATTGACGATTTTAAGAATGATTTCGTGGCTCTGCCCATCGCGGGCCGCGCTGGCGTAAAGCCGCTGGATTTGGGAGGGCGGCGCTTCCGCACCGCTCAATTCCACCGGAAGCACGGCGTCGCCGCGGTTGAGGCTGAAAAGTTTCTGGACGTAATAACTCGGTGTGCCATAGACGCGCAGGCTGTCCACCCAGATCAGGTCCGGCGTCCATTGCCAGGCCTCCGCGTTGGCGAACAGCGGCGCGTACGAAGCCATCCGCACCACGTCGGCGTTGCGTTCCAGGCCCGTCAGGTAGGCCGCCTCGGCCAGCGCGCATTCCAGATCGTTGCGGTTTTTCGGGCTGACCACATCCACGCTTTGCGCGGCATACTCGCCCATGAAAACCTTCGGGCCGTTGCGGTCATAATGATCGTAGCGGGTCGTGTTGGTGAAAAACCACAGCGGATGGTCGTAACAATGCTCGTCCACAATGTCCGCGTGCAACTCGCGCAGCTTGGGCCAGAGATACTCAAAGCGTTCATCCGCCGGCGACGGCCCGGCATCGGTCACCAGCATGATTTCCGGATGTTGCGCCTTGAGCACCTTGGCGAAGGCGGCATATCGCTCGATGTATTGCGGACCCCATTGTTCATTGCCCACCCCCATCATCTTCATGCCGAACGGCGCCGGATGGCCCAGCGCGGCCCGTTTGGCTCCCCACACGCTCTCCGCCGGGCCGTTGGCGAATTCAATCAAATCCAGCGCGTCCTGTAGGTACGGCTGCAATTCAGTCATCGGGGCCAGTTCGCCGGAATTGAACTGGCAGGCCATGCCGCAGTTCAGGATCGGCAGCGGCTCCGCGCCGATGTCCTCGCATAATTGGAAAAACTCATAAAAACCAAGGCCGAAGGATTGGAAATAATCCGGCGTGGGCCGGTGCTCAAATTCGTGGTTCCAGCGGTTGACCAGCAGCTTCCGGTCCGCCACCGGCAGGATCGTGTTCTTCCATTGGTAGCGCCCGTTCAAATACGGCCCTTCCACGATGCAGCCGCCGGGAAACCGCATGAATCCCGGCTTCATCTCCGCCAGCATTTGCACCATGTCTGCCCTCAGTCCGCCCGGACGGTTCTTCCACGTGTGCCGCGGAAAAAGCGAAATCATGTCGCAGTCCACCGTTCCCGCTCCCTCCATGATGATGTCCAGCCGCGCCTTGGCGTCGGTCGCCTTGGGATGAAGCTCCGCCGCCGCCTTCTGCCAGCGCGGCGCAAGATTGGTCAGCGACACCGTGGCCAGCATCGTCCCGTCTCCGCCCACCAGATTCACATTCAATCGCGGCGTGCCCTCCAAAAGCCGGATTTGCGCCGAGAAATCATAAGTCTCCCCCTCCTGCAGGCCGAGGCCCCGAAAGCCCTCGTTGGAAATGCCAAAGTGCGCCTTGCCCTCCGAATGAATCCGAACATAGTGCGGATTGCCCGGATCAAATCCGTCCTCCTCCCGGATGGTCAACTGTCCCTTCGCCACGCTGGTGCTGATTTTCATCCAGCCCGTCATCGGGTCGGGAAACTCGAAGCCGCGATTCTTCACCAGTTCCGCGTACAGTCCGCCGTCGGCCCCAAAATTGATGTCCTCGAAGAAAATGCCCCACATCGCCCGATTGATCTTCGCCCCGGGCCGGTCGGTTTGGACGGTAATCGTTGGCGTGGCGGGCGTCCCCGCGGCCGCTGCTTCGGCCCCGCCGGCCAGTGCCGCCGCAAAAACAGGGAGCAAGAGTTTTTTTAGCATAAAATGAACCGTGTATGATTTGACATGTCAACGCCGCCCAACAGACCGATTCAGACGGGGCATCGGTCCACAGTCTTCCCGCGGCACAGAGCAGGGCGGGCAGTCCGCTGCCCGCCGCATCGCCCAAACGTCTTCCAATGACCAATTACAAATTCTCAATTCCCAATTCTCAATTCAGACCTCCGATAATTCGAGGTTTGACTTTGCCAACTCGACCAACCCAAGAAGTGCATAGGACCGCAGCGTAGCCCATCCCGCCGTCCGCTGTCCCCAGTACTGGTGACTGGCGGGGGAAGGGCGATGGGGTAAGTTGTCCATGTTGAAGGTGTGAAACGCAGTGGTCCGTGTGTGTGAAATCGGCGTGAGTCTGCGGCGCCGCACCCCCAACGCAAAGATCTTAAACTTTGTTCTCATACACAGAAGCCGGGCGAAAGCCCGGCTTTTTCTTTGCTCCGCCACCCCCCGCCACCCTTAGACTTTTCCGCAGGCGGCCTCCACCACGGCCCGAAGGTTGTTCTCGCCCACGTTCACGATGCCCATTTCCCGCGCCGCGCTTTCCTCCGAATCGCTCGCGTGGGCCGCGTTGACCATGATGTTCTGCCCAAATTCGCGGCGGACCGAGCCGGGCGGAGCCTTCGACGGATCGGTCGGGCCGAGCACGTCCCGGATTTTGCGGATGGCCGACACCCCTTCGTAAATCAGCGCGATGCACTTCTCCGTGCCGGGCTGGTTCAGTTGCGCCGGACTGCATTCCGCCTCGGTGTGGCCGGACATGAACCGGACAATGTTGTCGAACTGGTTGTCGCCATAGATCGGGCCAAGGATTTCCCCAAGCTGCTGCTCTTCGGCGGCCGGAATCTTAAACGAAAACTCCTTCTCCAATGCCGCCTTGGCGCGAACGGACACGACTTCTTTGAGCCGCGTTCGCAAAACTTCCCGCACCGGCCCGTAAAACTCCGTCGCCTGCGCCACGCTCATGCGGTGGACTTTGATGCCCACTATGTAAAGGCCCGTCCGCGATAGAAAATCAATCACATTGCCCGGCCGCCCTGTGGCAAAACGGAAATTATCCGGCTTGATCAGCACCAGCGTGCGTTGCGGAACATCGCCCGGCGGATAGGAAAGCGTGTCCTTGACCACGCCGCCGTCGGTGTCGGAATACTTCGTCCAGAGCTTGAGCTTGAGCACCGCCTCCTCCGCGTTGGGCGAGGCCAACACCGCCGGCTCAAAATAGCGCACCTGGTCGCGGTCATCCAATATCAAGTCGCCGTAGGTGTCCCGAATGGTTTCGCCCCCGCGCCGGTCGGCGCTGATGTTCCCGATGACAGACCGGATTTTCCTCACCGCTTCTTCGCCGGCGAACAGCAGCATCATCACCCGCCGCCGCCGGCCCGTTTTCACATCCGGGCTGAGATTGGCCAGAATGTAATCGCGGATCAATTCCTGGATGCGCCGGTCCTGCGGGTCGGCGGCCGAGACCACCGCTTCGGAATAGCGCTGCACCAATTCCGCGCACGGCGCGAACATCCGCGCCGCCGCCAGTTCCAGCCCCGTGCGCGTTATCAGCCGGGCAATTATCCCGCCCGTGCGCGACTTGTGCAGCGTGTATGGGGTGATGAAAACGTAAGCCAGTTGTTGGGCCATAGGAAATGAAATCAACCCGTCGGAGTCGTGGGTTTGCTCGTCGGAGTCGCGGGTTTGGCCGGAGCGAGAGCTGCGGCGGCCGGCGTGGCGACGGCGGCTTTGCCGCCAAGAATTTTAAACATGACGACGCCGCAGGTCGGGCACTTGCCCTTGATCGCTTTGCGTCCGTTCTTCATGGTTTCCTCCACAGCCTCGGCGATTTCTTTCTTGGCCTTGCATTTAACACAGTATCCTTCAGGCATAAAAATGTTCTGGGCAGGCGCTTCTGGCGTCATGCTGCAGTGTTTATAGGTTACAGGGAACGGGCCGCCAGCGTCAACACGTAAACGGCGATCCATCCGTAAGCCGTTTATAATCAATAAGATAGAACACGCATTCGGCCGGCCCAATCCGGCCCAAATCCCGTCATTCCGCCGCCAATGGAGCGCCTCCGGGTAGCTCTCCGCCAGCCAGCATTTCACGCAGGCGCGTCTTTAAAATCTTCCCGGTCGCATTGCGCGGCAGGTCGGCGAGCACAATTATCTGGCGCGGCAATTTGTAATCCGCCAACTGCTCGCGTAGAAACTGCAACATCGCCGGCGGGTTCAACGTCGTCAGTTCATTGGCCGAAACGAAGGCCAGCGGTTGTTCGCCCTTGCGCGAGTCCGGCACGCCCACGACCGCCGCTTCGCGCACGCCGGGATATTGATAGAGGATTTCTTCGATCTCGCGCGGATAAACATTGCACCCGTTGACCAGCAGCATGTCTTTCTTGCGATCCGTGATGTAATAATAGCCCTCGCCGTCGCGGTGCCCGATGTCCCCCGTCAGCAGCCAGCCCTGGCGAAAAACCTTGGCCGTTTCCTCCGGCTGCTTCCAATAGCCGGACATCACGTTCGCGCCCCGCACACAGATTTCCCCCGTCTCCTCCGGGCCAAGAATCTCCCCCGCCTCGTTTTGCGTGGAGACTTCCACCCCGGGTATGGGCAGCCCGATGGAACCGGCCTTCCACGGCCCGCGAATCGGATTAAACGATACCACCGGGCTGGCCTCGCTCAGGCCATAGCCTTCCAGCAGCGGAAAAGGAAAGCGCGCCGTGAATTGCTTCAATACTTCCCCCGGCAATGGCGCCGCGCCGCTGATGCAAATCCGCAACGGCAAATCGTTGGGCACGGCGGCGTTGGCCAGGGCGCGGAAGAATTGCGGCACCGCCGGCAGCAGGTTGGCGTGATGCCGGATGATCTCCTGCAAGATACTCTTGGCCGGATGCAGCGATTTTATCAGCACTATCGAGCCGCCGACGTAGAGCGGCAGCAGTATCCCCACCGTCAGCATGAAACTGTGAAACATCGGCAGCAATACGGCGAAGCGATCTTCCTGCACGCTCTCCAGCGCCACGCGGCAGCTTTCCAGGTTGGCCAGCAAATTGGCATGCGTCAGCATCGCTCCCTTGGGATGGCCCGTCGTGCCGGAAGTATAGATGATCAAGGCCAGCTCCGAAGACGGCGCATTCCGCGTGGCCGATCCGCCTTCGCCTGTCCCAAGCCCGTCATCCGGCGTCACTGGCAAGGACGATTCCCGGACCGGCGCGGCGAAGATTTGTTCAGCCGGAAGAGCTTTCAGGTTCGGTAGCGAGGCCCGGAGCGCCGCCAGCCTGTCTTGCGCGCTCGCGTCGGTGATCAGAGTCGCAATGCCCGCGTCGGAAAGGATGTACTGGACCTCGCTGGGCTTGAGAAAATTGTTGATGGGCACGACCACCGCGCCTGCCTCAAGAATGCCGAACAGCGCCGGAATGTACTCCGGACAATTCTTCAGCCAAATCCCCACCCGATCACCCGCCTTGACGCCGAATTCCCGGTTCAACTGTCCCGCCACCCACAACGACCGCGACCAGAGTTCTCCGTAGGAAAACTTCGCCTCCCCCCACAAAAGCGCGGTCTTTTGCAAATCCCGCCGGGCGGAGTCGGACAAAACACAGGCCAGATTCATTTTCTATTCTTTTGACTCAATTTTTCTGACATCGCCTGCCTTTGAAAACGTTTGATTTATGCCGGCTTTCAGCAACTTGTCTTTGCGCGAACCGCGACAGCGGAACGGCTTGTCGCGCCATTGCGCAGCGACGGCGGAAAAGCGCCAACGGCGGCTGGCTCCGGCGAATTGTGAGCATGATCACGCCAGCGCTGATTCGCCAAAACGGCGGACTCCTCAATCTGGCGATCCGGCACAGTCCAGTAGATCTTCAAGACGAGGTTCTTCTCGTCCTCACCCAAGAGCACAAAGCCATTCTTCTCGTAAAAACGGACCGCCCAGATCGCCGCTTTCCAAGTGCCGATCAAGACGGGGCGAATGGTAAGCTGATTCAAATGCGTCAGCAGCCTCCGACCGATGCCCTGGTTGCGGCATTCCGTGCGCACATACGCGTGTCGGATCAAGGTGACGTCCTTCACATCCTGGATACCCATCACGCCGACCAGGCGGTTGCCCTCGTAGCTGCCGTAAAACCTCACGCCTTTGCCAATTTCTGAAATAAGCTCCGCCATCGGCATGTATGGTTCGTGCCAGCGATCTGCTGGAATCACACCTTGGTAGGCGTGTGCGGACTCGTTTATGATCTCGTAGATCATCGGCAAGTCGGCCGAACCGCAAGGCGAGATTATTTCATTCATGCTATGCTTCTGTCCCGTCATGATTCTGTCGTCTCCTTCACCGTTGGGGGCTTTTGCGGGATTCCCCTGACCATCATTCCCCTGACCTCTCTCCGGCCTATGCCAACCGCCAGGCGCAACGGCGAAAGT
>JBEKUQ010000015.1:0-12375 GCA_049514835.1 Verrucomicrobiota bacterium
AAATCAATGGTTTATGTGGCATGTGTGGTTCTTGCTGGATTCCTCTCCGGTTTCGTGGATGCGCGTGTCGGTTGCTAAATTCCCCACTGTTTTAGCAACCTTTTAGCAACCGCCGTCCCCCAAATGCTTCCTTTCGCTGGTCCCTATCATAACGCCCGCAATGGAATGCGGGGGATGCTCTTCCGCGCCAGCGCCGATGAGGGGCGGGGAAGAGCCGGCCAGAGTTGGTTTCAGCGTTGTTGGACATCCTGAATCTAATTGCGCCTAAACCTTCCTCCGCTTGCCATCACGGCGGGCATCGAGACTGTCTTTGATTCGCTTGATATGGCCGCGGCCCATGCCTTTGACTTCACAGCGCAATTCCAGGTAGCGGCGAATCTGGTCGTCGTTGAGCACGCAGAAGCAGTCGATGATGACAAAGGGATGGCCAACGCTCTTGAACACTTTGTCGGGATCGAGTTGCAGGTAAGGCTCATGGCGGACGGCGAGAACGATGGCATCCACGCCTTTCATCGCGGCCCACAAATCTTTTTCGATGCGCAGGTTCTTCAACGAGTCCTGCCGGTGGAAGAAGCGCGCCCAGCTATAATTGGGCAGCGGATAGGTTTCTTGCGCTTCGAATTCCCACCAATGGTCCAGGTAAGGGTCATGCACCTTGACATCGGCTCCCATTTCGGTGAGCTTGCGCACGATCATCTCCGAGCCGCTGTAGCGCGTATCGCCCACATCTTCGCGGTAAGAGGCGCCCAGCAGGAGGACTTCGGCGGCGGCAATCGGCTTGCCGATGTTGCGCAACGCGTCGCGCACCAATTGCGGGGCGTGCAGCGAGCGCGTGTCGTTTATATCAATCGCCAAAGGCGTGATTTTGAAGATGTCATCCTCGAACCCGAAGACGTGCCGGTGAGACCATACCCCAAGCCCGCCGTCTTTGGGCAAACAGTAGCCGCCGATGCCAGGTCCGGGAAAGATGATGTTCGAATGAGTGGGCCGGACCTTGATGGCTTCAATCACCTTCTTCAAGTCCACCCCATTGCGCTCGGCGAACAACGACCATTCGTCCAGGAAAGCCAGGATGGTCGCCCGATAACTGTTTTCCACAATCTTCGCCGTTTCCGATTCGATCGGGCGATCCAGCACGGTCAGCGGGTACTTGTCCGTATGCAGCACGTCATTGAGGAATTGTGTGACCCGTTTGCGGGCGGTCGGGTTCACGCCGCTGCACACGCGCCAGAAGTCGCGAATGGACGCCACGTAGTTCTTCCCCGGCATGACGCGCTCGTAGCTGTGGGCCAGCAACGGCTCGGAACGAATGCCGCGTTTCTTGAAGATTTTCTTCATGATCGGATAGGCAATCTGTTCGGTCGTGCCCGGCGCGACCGTCGTTTCAATCAGCACCAAAGCAGCCGGCGGGATGTGCTCGGCTATCGTGGCGATGGACGCCTCCAGCGCGGTCATATGCGTCGTCCCTGTGCGGACGTTGCCCAGGGACTCTTTGAGGTAATCGCATTGCACATCCACTACCACCACGTCGGCGAATTTCACCGCCTCGTCGGTGTAGGTGGCGACCATGGTTTTCTTCTCGTTGACGCATCTTGCGATCAACTGCGCCACCTCCGGATCCTCGGCCTTGATCGGCGACATGCCGCGGTTGAGCAGACGGATCTTCCAGAAGCTGCGCGTGCTGGGACGCTGCATGCCAATGACGAACTTCGTCGGCCGGCCTTTCCTGTCCGTCGCATCTGCCACCACCGCCGCCATGACGGCCCCGACAAAGCCAAGCCCGACCACCACCACGATTTCTTTCCCGGCCTTGCGCTGCTCGGCGACCAGTTTCTCCAGGCGGGAAAACTCAGCCTGAAAATCTTCGCGCGTCGGAAGTTCAAATTCTTCCCCGGAGGGACTTATAGACTTCATTGTAATCTGTTGTTCTTCGAATTTCCGGCCGATCAAAAGAGGCCTCCCTTATCACGAAGGCGGACTCCCTTTTGAAAAAGCCGCAAGGCTTCTCATGAGAGCGCAGCCGTCGCTACGCCAGATTGCTTTTCTGGCCGGTTGCTCCTGCAACCCGCCGGCGTACAACTCGCTCGTGAGGGCGATTTAACGCTGATCCGGGGCGGCTGGCAAGGCTTTTCGGCCTGGTTTGCTCCATTGAACCAGCGTTGCTTCCCGCGCCAGTTTTTGCCACCGTAGGCCCGTCAAGGCGTTAGACTCACCGGACAAGCGACGTGAGCGCCACCTGACTTGGCCCGGCGCGAGCGGGCGAGCAGCACGCCTGACAAAGCCCTAAAAGCTGTCTTTCACCCCCGCCTCCTCTTCTTCCGCCTGGCCCGCTCCCGGATTTGCCTTGTCAGACAAAGTGCGTCAAAAGTCTTGATTCCAATCCACCCCAAACCTACCCTCCCTCCATGCCCGACGCTGATCCCGTTCCGCCGCCGCCGTCACAGCCGCCCAAAAAGCACGGCTGTTTTTTTTACGGCTGCATCACCTCGCTCATCCTGGTGCTCGTGCTCGCCGTGGGATTGTTTTTCGGCGTGCGCTATGGCCTCAGCCGCCTCAATCGGCTGGTCGCCCAATACTCCGACACCAGCCCCGTGCCGCTGCCCGTGGTGCAGCTCCCGCCCCAGGAAATGCAGGCTGTGCTGGATCGCATCACCGCCTTCTCCGACGC
Source organism: Verrucomicrobiota bacterium (assembly GCA_049514835.1). Taxonomy (GTDB): domain Bacteria; phylum Verrucomicrobiota; class Verrucomicrobiia; order Limisphaerales; family Palsa-1400; genus JBEKOF01. The sequence continues at coordinate 2,669 of JBEKUQ010000015.1, forward strand.
CCTCGACGCCCACTCCAACACCGCCCCATTGATTCTGACCGGCGAACAGGTCAACGCCCTCCTCGCCTCCCGGCCGGAATTGGCCGTTTTCAAGGGGAAATTCTTTGTCTCCTTCGAAGGCGAACAGGCCAAGGCCCAAATCAGCCTGCCTTTGGAGAGCTTGCCCAAGTTGCCGATGGTGGACACCGCGGGCCGTTATCTCAACGGCAGCGGCACTTTCCGTCTGGCCATCACCAACGGCATCCTCTCCGTCATCCTCACTTCTTTGGAAGTAAAAGGCCAGAGCGCCTCGCCCGCTTTCCTGGCCGCCTTCCAAAACAACAATCTGGCCCAGAACGCCAACAACCCTTCCAACGCCGCTGTCTTCAACCAGATCGAAAGCCTGCAAGTGACCAACGGCTCCCTGGTCATCCAGGCAAAATCCAATTAGTCCCATCAACCCCGGTCATCCCCGCCCGCAAGAGCCATCCGCCATGCCGCCGCCTCCCGTTCTTAGACGGTGACCCACCGTTTGTCCACTTTCTTCACATACAGACGCACCACCGTGCCGCAGTTTCGGCACAAGTCCGCCACCAGCGGTTCGCTCGCCTTGACAAAATAATCCGTGCTATAGCCCAAGCCGATCGAGCCTGCCTCGGTCATCTTGGCAATCCCGATGCTCTTGGCGATATCCGCCCCGCCGCACTCCGGGCAAATGGACGTTTTCTCCACTTCGCATTTTGCACTGCTCATAGCTTCAACATTGTTCACCACCGGCAAAAACAGCTAAAACCGTGCCAACTTTTCCAAGCCCCACCGGAAAATCCACATCTCCGCCTCGTTCTGCCGCCATTCCGCCGCGTCAATGCCGGAAATGCCGCACGCCCGTGAACGCCATCGCCATGTTCCGCTCGTCCGCGGCGGCGATGACTTCCGCGTCGCGCACCGACCCGCCCGGCTGGATGGCCGCGCTGGCCCCGGCCTCCGCCGCCGCCACCAGTCCGTCCGCGAAGGGGAAAAAGGCGTCGCTGCAAACCGCGCTGCCCGCCAGCGACAGGCCCGACTCCTTGGCCTTCCACGCCGCCAGCCGGCTGGCATCCACCCGGCTCATTTGCCCGGCCCCGATGCCCAGGGTCCGGTCCGGACCCGCATACACAATGGCGTTCGACTTGACATGCTTGGCCACCCGCCAGCCAAACCGCATCGCCTGCCGCTCCGGCTCCGACGGCTGCCGCCGCGTCACGATTTTCAGTTCCTCCGCCCCTTGGCGGTCCCATTCCTGCGCCAGCACCGAATCCCCGCCCACCCCGCGCAACTCCCAGGCCCGGCCCGCTCCCGGCCATTGCCGCGCCTTGATCAAACGCAGGTTCTTCTTTTTCCGCAGCAGTTCCAGCGCCTCCGCCGCGAAATCCGGTGCCACAATCACTTCGCTGAAAACCTCCGCAATCGCCGCCGCGCACGGCAAATCCAGCTTCTGGTTCACCGCGATCACGCCCCCGTAGGGCGCCTGTTGGTCCGTGGCAAAGGCCTTCTCCCACGCCTCCCGCAGCGTTGGTCCCTGTCCCGCCCCGCAGGCATTGGTGTGCTTCAGGATCACCAGCGCCGGCGCCTCCCCGGCGAATTCCTCCGCCAGCCCGGCCGCCGCCGTCAAGTCAAGTATATTATTATACGACAACTCCCGCCCGTGCATCTGCTCAAAAAATTCCCCAAACCGCCCATACAGCGCCGCCCGCTGGTGCGGGTTCTCCCCGTAGCGCAATCCCTGCGCCCGCGGCAGGTCCAGGCGCAGCCGCGCCGGCCACGGCTCCCCCGCCGCCGGCGCCTCCCCGCCGGGCGCGCCCGCCGGCCCCGCCGCCGTCAGGCCGTAAGTCCGGCCCAGATACGCCGCAATCTGCCCGTCGTAGGCGGCCGTGCGGGCAAAGGCGCGCGCCGCCAACTGCCGGCGCAACTCCGGCGTGGTGTTTCCCGTCGCCGTGATTTGCGCCGCCACCTCCGCGTAATCCGCCGGGTCCATCACCACCGTCACGCTTTCGTGGTTCTTGGACGCCCCTCGCACCATGGCCGGACCGCCGATGTCAATGTTCTCGATCGCCTCCGCCAGCGTCGCGCCGGGCCGCGCGATGGTTTGTTCAAAGGGATAAAGGTTCACCACCACCAGATCAATCGGCTTGATCTCGTGCTTGCGCGCCGCCGCTTCATGCTCCGCATTGCCCCGCAGATAGAGCAATCCCCCGTGGATGCGCGGGTGCAGCGTCTTCAGCCGGCCGTCCATCATCTCGGGAAATTCCGTATAGGCGCTCAATTCGCTGACCATGATGCCGTGCTCGCGCAGCACCTTGGCCGTGCCCCCGGTGGAAATCAGCTCGATCCCCGCCTCGGCCAGCGCCTGGGCGAAGGGGATCAGACCCGTCTTGTCGAATACCGAAAGCAGCGCACGCTGAATTTTTGCCATAAAACGCGGCTCAATTTTGCACAAGCCGCCGAGGAGTCAACTGATTTGAGATTAAATTCAGCAAGGCCCCCATCATTACCGACTCTCTGGGGGAGCGCGACCGTCCCGGTTGCCCCCGTCGGCGTCTCGCCGACGGAATCTTCCATACAACTCCGATCACCATTTGGGTGAAGCCGTGAGCCTGTCGCTAATGACTCGGGAGCAAGGCTTCAATCGCCGTAGGGCAGGGCGGGCAGTCCTCTGCCCGCCGCTCGAATCCACTTATCGCTGAAATTCAGCCGCGCCGCCGCAGCGCCGCCACATACGCCCCGTCCAACCCGTCCGCAAAGGGCAGCAGTTGCCGCTCGCTTTCCAGTGTGAATTCACCGCCTGCGCCAAGAAACTCCCGCGTCACGCTCTCGTTCTCCTCCGGTTCCAGGCTGCACGTGCTATAGGCCAGCCGGCCCCCGGGCTTGAGCAGCGCGCCCGCCTGCCGGAGCAGAGCCAACTGCTCCTCGCGCAGCCGCCCCAGTTCCTCCGCCCGGATTCTCCAGCGCAAATCTACCCGCCGCCGCAACACCCCGCTGTTGGAGCACGGCGCATCCACCAGAATCCGGTCGAACGGAGCCGCTCCTGCCGCGCCGCCCGCCGTCGTCTCCACGCAAACCGCCCCCAGCCGCGCGCAATTCTCCCGCAAGCGCCGCAACCGTGGCGGCTGCGGGTCCGCTGCCAGGATATGCCCGCGATTCTCCATGCGCTGCGCCAGATACGTCGTTTTCCCTCCCGGCGCGGCGCAAAGATCCAAAATGTTCTCTCCCGGCTGCGGATCCAGCGCCACCGCCGCCAGCAGCGTGCTGGGGTCCTGCACGTAAAAAAATCCCCGCTGAAAATCCTCCCACTCCGCCAGGCTCGGATGCTCCAGCAATTCCAACACCAGGTTCTCTCCTGTCCAATCCCACTGCCGCGCCGCGAATCTGACCCCTTGCGCCTTCCATCGCTCTGTCAGCGTGGCGGCGTCGGTCTTCAAACGATTCACCCGTGCGAAAGTCGGCGGCGGCGCGTTGTTCCACTCCAGCAATTGCGCTGTTTTCTCCGGCCCCCACCGCCCCTGCCATCGTTCCACCAGCCAGGCCGGATGCGAATAACCCGTGGCCGGATCCTCCTTTTTCAAGGCCAGCAATTGGCCGGCAATCGCCTCCCGCTCGCGCAGACATCCCCGCAAGATCGCGTTCAAAAAGCCCGCCTTCTCGCCGCCGCCCATTCGCTTCGCCAACTCCACCGTCTCATGCACCGCCGCGTGGGCCGGGATGCGTTCCAGCCAAAATATTTGATAAAGCCCCAGCCGCAAACACACCTGCGCCAGCCCCGCCTGCTGCCGCCCGTCGGTTTTGCGCCCGATCAGCCAGTCCAGCGTCCTTTCCCACCGCACCACCCCGTACACCAGCTCCTGGCAAAGCGCCCGGTCCAGCCGCGACAAGACGGCCCGGGCCAGCTCCTGTTCCAGCAGCGTCTCCACGTAGTCCGGGCTGTTCCGCCTGCGCCGCAACACGCGCCCGGCAATTTCTCTTGGACTTTCCGGCGTCATATCCTCATAATGCCCAAGGTTTATGGACTGTTGGAAATTGCAATGAAAGAAGAATTCGACAAACTCGTCGCCGCCGGAAAGATCAGCCGCCAGCAGGTCGAACCCCTGCTCCTTCTCACCGAGGGCGGGTTTTGCTACCATCGGAGCTGGGGTTTCGGCAAAATCACCTCCACCGACTGGGTCTTCGCGCGCCTCGCCATTGATTTCCAGTCCAAGCCTGGCCACACCATGGACATGGCCTTCGCCGCAGAAACCCTCAAGCCCATTGCCAAGGACCATATCTACGCCCGCAAGGTCTCCGACATGGGCGTCCTCCGCGAAATGGCCGCCTTGAATCATGTGGATTTGATCAAGCTCATCCTTCAAAGCTTCGGCGACCGCGCCACCGTGGACCAAATCCAGCAGGTCCTCGTCCCCGATGTCATCACCGACGACTGGAAAAAATGGTGGGAAGCCGCCAAACGCGAACTCAAGAAGGACGGCCATTTCCAGGTGCCCGCCAAAAAAACCGAGCCGATCATTTACCAGCTCAAGGAAGTCTCCCTGCAAAGCCGCCTCCTGGCCGATTTCCACGCCGCCAAGGGCCTCAAGGCCCGCCTCAACGTCGCCCATGAATTCCTCCGCAATCTTTCCGATCTGGACGACCGCGCCGCCGCCGCCAAGGAGGTCATTCTCGCTCTCAACGTCGAAATCGCCACCCATCAGCGCACCCAGCCCGCCGTCGCCCTCGAAGCCATTTTCATCCGCGACGACATCCGCGCCGCCGTCGAACTGCCTCACGCCGACGGCGAAGTCAGCGCCCTGGCCGTCTGGGTGCAGGAATCCGCCCGCATCGGCCCGCTCCTGGAACTCATCCCCGCCGGCAAGCACCGCCACGCCCTCGAATCCTTCAAAAAATCCTTGACAGAAAAATGGCCCGACCTCCTCCTCGGCGCCCTCAACCATGTCTCCGCCAAGCTCGCCGGCGAAATCGCCCATGCCTTGATCGAAGGCGGCCGCTGGGAGCAATTCAAGGAACTCCTCGCCCGCCTCATCAGCCAGCACCAGGCCGGCAGCCAGCTTCTCCTCTGGCTGGCCAAGGACGCCAAGGATCACGGCGATTCCTTCGCCGACATCCTCGGCCCCGAAGTCTTCCGCGCCATGCTCACCGCCATGGAGCGCGACCAGTTCAACGAAAAACGCTCCAACAAACTCCGCGATTATATCCTCGACGATCCCACCCTCCTCGTCGAACTCATCGGCTCCGCCGACCTGGAGGTCATCAAGGACCTGACCCGCGCCCTCCAGCTCTCCCCCTGCTTCGACGACATGGACAAGCGGTCCCTCCTGGCCCGCATCGTCAAGAGCTACCCCGCCGTCCAGACCATGATCTCCGGCGAGCAATCCAAGTCCGAAAAGGGCGAAACCACCCTCGTCGTTTCCTGGGATAGCCTCGAACGCCGAAAAAACGAATACGCCGAACTCGTGCAGAAGGCCATCCCCGCCAACTCCAAGGAAATCGCCATCGCCCGCAGCTACGGCGACCTGCGCGAAAACCACGAATACAAGGCCGCCAAGGAAATGCAGAAAATCCTCATGCGCCGCAAAGGCGAACTCGAAGCCCAAATCGTCCGCGCCCGCGGCAGCGACTTCTCCAACCCCCGCACCGACGTCGTCGCCATTGGCGCCGTCGTCTCCGTCACCGATCTGGAGCACAACCACCCCGAACATTTCACCATCCTCGGCGCCTGGGACTCCGATCCCGACCAGGGCATCATCAGCTACCTCACCGCCGTCGGCCAGGCCCTCCTCAACACCAAGCCCGGCCAGGAAGTCGAGGTCCCCGTCGAAGGCGGCAAAAAACGCTACCGCGTTGACTCCATCTCCCCCTTCAAATCCGCCGCCGCGCCGCCTCCTGCGCCGCCTCCTGCACCCCCGTCGCCGCCAGCCTGATCCGAGGCCACAGGCCCGGCCAATTCCCGCTTGGCGTGCGCCAGCTTGCCGCCGCGTTCAGTCCCTCCCAATCCAACCCATTTGCCCCGCCCACCGTCAGGCCTTGACAGCAGGTTCACAAATATGCTAACTTCCCTGCAATGCGCGACATTCAATTCTACCGCAGCGACAGTGGCCATTGCCCGGTGGAAGCGTTTCTTGATGGTCTTGGCCCGAAGCACGCGCAGAAAGTGGCCTGGGTGCTCAAATTGGTGAAAGAATTGCCCCTGGTGCCGAAGCAGTACTTGAAGAAGCTTGAGGGCCCGGACGAGCTTTGGGAAGTTCGTGCGGAGTTTGGCGGCGATGCCTTCCGGTTGCTGGGCTTTTGGGACGCAGGCAGCCTGATCATTTTGACCAACGGATTTGCGAAGAAGACACGGAAAACACCCAGCCGGGAAATCGAACTTGCCGCACAACGGCGGCGCGATTACCTCAACCGAAAAGGCAGACGATGAAAGACGACCTCGACAAATACATCAGCCGCCGCAAGCGCACCGACAAAAGATTCTCGGAAGATTTTGAGAGCGGCTACCAGGAATTCAGAGTGGGCGTTCTCTTGCGCCAAGCTCGCCAGCAGGCAGGCATTACCCAGGAAACCCTCGCGCAACGCACCAAGACGAGAAAGTCCGCCATCTCGCGACTCGAGAATCACGCCCAAGACGTGCGCCTCTCCACCATCGAGCGTGTCGCGCGTGCCCTGGGAAAAAGCCTCGTCATCCAATTGGTGAATGCATGATGACCGTTGCAGAACCTCCAATTCAAACGCTTCAAGCCGTACCAACGGGCTGGCGATGGCGAAAAGTCATACGCAACGGGCCGGATCTGAAAACCCGGAGAACCGGCTTCATGACGGTCGGCTCTCGTCCTCTGTGCGGCGGAGGGAACAAACTGGCAACTGGCTTTATGGCTTGCCAACGATTGGGCCTGGCATGAACATGCGGGAGCATGGACCAGTATCGCCAGAATGCCTTCAATATTAAATTCGCCAGTGCGGCCGTGGCCTTGGGCGTCACACCCGAGAAGATTGTCTCATTGAAAATTCGTGACATGGGCGGTTCACACAATGAGTACCGCGAGTTGGTCCTTTCTCTTGAGCGCGAATTTGGATTCCAGTGTTCCTCCGTTGCTGGCGAATTGCAGGGCCGCGGCCATCTGCTTACCAAGGAAAAGTCTAGAGTGATTGTTGTTGAGCGCGAGAGCGGTCTCGAGATCTTATATATTGCTGGTTCGATCGCCTCACTAATTGGCCTGATACCAATGATTCTGCAAGGTTGGAACGCAGTCCGTCGATTTGGAACCCCCAAAAACCCATTTAACGAAATTGAAGTCCGCAGGCTCGATGAAAAGGGGGATCTCCAAGAGCACGTTGCTCCTCTTTTCGATCGCCATGGGGTCAGCGATGCTTCCAATCTGGCATTGACCACCGCAAGCCTCCTCGAAGAGGAGTTTCAGAAAATGAAAGGTCAGATCGAAAGGTTATTGCCCCGAATAGCTGCGTTGGAGAAGCGGCTTACAGAGGTGGAAGGTGCATTGAAAGTGGGAGGAGCAGCAAGGCGATCTAAAAGGAGGGGGGTGCGGTCGGCCGCGGGGTGAGCTAAAAGTATCGTGACATCAAAGGTCCAGTTGAGGTTCCCACGAAACGGCGGCCCCGGGCGACGACGCCCAAGATTCTCCCCCACTCCTGAGCGTGGCCGGATTTCGCAAGTTGCCAGAGAACAGATATCTGTGGTAAGGTCAGAACATGCCTGCAACACCTGAAACTGATGCATTTGACCGGGGGATTCGACCCCTGCTGCGAATCGTCCTGCCGGAGAAGGCGGAAGCCGTTCTGGGCTTTCGCCCTGCTCCTGAGCTTCTGGCGCGGATCGAGGAATTGGCCGGCAAGTCAACCGAGGGGCATCTCACCGATACGGAGCGGGCCGAGTACGCCGGCTATGTGCGGGCGAACAAATTCGTCGCCATCCTGCAGCGCCAGGCTCGGCAACTGGGCGGGTCCGCTTCATAAGGGATGAATGCCGCGACGAGAGCGCGCGTCCGGGAACGCGCAGGCAATCGTTGCGAGTATTGCCAACTTCAGCAGGAGGAGTCGCCGCTGGCGGCCCTGCATGTGGAGCACGTCATCCCAAAAACTCACGGAGGCGGGGACGACTTGGATAATCTCGCTTCGGCCTGCATTGATTGCAACTTGCACAAAGGTCCGAACCTGACCGCAGTTGACCCCCAGACCAAACAGGTCACGAAGCTGTTCAATCCAAGACTGCTTCCCTGGGAAGACCATTTCGGTTGGCGCGGCCCATATATCGTTGGCAAGACGGCCATCGGCAGAACCACAGTCCGCGTCCTCAATATGAATTCCGAGGACTAGCTTATGCTGCGGTCTTGTTAAAATAATGTCCCATGGAAACCATTGCGCCGCGGCGGTGTTTCACTCACACAAACCGATGTGCCGCCGCCTTGGAATTCTCCGCCGAAAAAAGTTTTGACAGCGTGTCTGGCGCATGAAATACGACGAACTGGCATTTGTGAATCAGCAATTGGCCTCCATGCTGCGCGAGGGCATTCCCCTCGAAGGCAGCCTCCGCCAGTTGTGCGCCACCATGCGCAAGGGCCCGCTCCGCGCCGAATTGCAATTGCTCGAAACCGACCTCGCCGCCGGCACGCCCCTGGACCAGGCGGTCGCCCGGCGCAAGCTCCCCGAATTCTACGGAATGCTCCTGCAAATGGGCGCCCGCAGCCGCGATCTTCCCGGCTTGCTCACCTTGCTGGCCGATTATTATCAGAACGCCAATCTGGTCTGGACCCGCCTCAAGGGCTTGATGGTCTATCCGGCAATAGTATTGACCCTCTCCGCCGGCTTCTCCTTCTGGATCGCGGTTCTTTTCGGCAGAATCTCCTCCATGCTGGCCGCGGATCGGGGGTTCACGGGGTGGGTCATTATGGGAACCAACACTCCCCTGCCGCCGGTTTCCGTCGGCGCGCCCTGCTTGTGGGCGCCTGTGGCGCTGCTGGCGGCTGTTGCTGTCCCGGCCTTGCTCGTCGCCGTGCTGCCCCGTTTGCGCCGCGAAATGCAATGGCGTCTGCCCGCCTTCCGCGAAGCCAGCCTGTCCCGGCTCGCCTCCACCATGGCCATTCTCCTCAAGGCCGGCTGTTCCCTCAGCCAGGCGCTGGCTCTGCTCGAAAAGATGGAATCCGGCACCCGCGCCGCCGCGGAACTGGGCCGGTGGCAGGCGCGCTGCGCTGAAGGCCGCGCCAAATTCACCGACCTGGCGGCGGGCGGCAAAATCTTTCCGCCCATGTTTGTCTGGCTGGTGGCCGGAGCGGGCGAAAACCTCGCGGCGGGATTTGAACGGGCGGCGCGGGTCTATCACGACCGGGCGGCTTACCGTTCCAATGTTCTTCTTTACGCGGCGCTGCCGGCCTCGCTGCTTTTCCTGGGGCTGGTCATCCTCGCGCAAATGTACCCGGTGGCGCAGTTCATTTTTCAAATGCCGCGGCTTTTCAGCCAATGAATCCGCACCCGCTTTTTCCTGCTTTTGCCGCAAGCCTCGCCGCTTCCAGCCGGGCCTTGCAAATCGTGGGCGGCTGGCTCCTGCCCGTCCTGCTCCCGGTCGCCGCGGCGGCGGCGGCCATTTATTATGTCAACAGCCGTCCGCTGCGGCGCCAGGAAGGCGCGCGGTTTCTGCTCGATTTGATCGAGTCCGCGTTGGAGCAGGGCCTGCCCGTCGAGCATCACATCATTTC
>JBEKUQ010000016.1:0-12284 GCA_049514835.1 Verrucomicrobiota bacterium
CGAAGCGGGCGGCCCAATGTTCGGCGGCGTGGACCTTGGCCTCGGTGATGCGCGCGTAGCGGCCATAACGCAGGACCAGCGGCCGGCCGGCCCAGCGGCACGCCCAGTACATCACGGTGGCCCCCACCCAGGAACCGATCACGCCGGCCACGACCACGCCGGTCAGGCTGAGATTGCCGCCGGCGTGGGCGCGGTAGGCGGCAAAAGGAATGATGGCTTCGCTGGGGATGGGCAGGATGGTGCTCTCCCCCGCCATCAGCGCGGCAATCAGCGGATAGCCGCCGCCGGAATCCAGGGTGGCCTTATACCAGTCAATCAGAGATTGGATCATTCCAGCGTTCACAATTCAAATTAGGGCGCGCGACCATTCCTATCTTAATCCTAATCTTAATCTCCATTCGATTAGATTAAGATTAGGATTAAGATTAAGAAACCGAATTACCACCTGAAAATCCAAACGCGCCCTGCAATTCTCGATTGGCTGAAGCGCCGCGGACCGGGAAGAACGGCCCGCGGCACACAGGCGCGCGCTCCGCCGATCAGGCATTGCCGCCATAGACGGCGTTTTTGCCGAGCAGTTGTTCGATGCGCAGCAGTTGGTTGTACTTGGCCACGCGGTCGGTGCGGCTGAGGGAACCGGTCTTGATCTGGCCGGCGTTGGTGGCCACGGCGATGTCGGCAATGGTGGCGTCCTCCGTCTCCCCGGAACGGTGGCTGATGACGGCGGTGTAGGCGTGCGCGCGGGCCAGGGAAATGGCGTCCAGGGTTTCGGTGAGGGAACCGATTTGATTGACTTTGACCAGTATGGAATTGGCCACGCCCAGCTCAATGCCTTTGCGCAGGAACTTGACGTTGGTGACGAAGAGATCGTCGCCGACAAGCTGGATTTTGCCGCCCAGTTTGTCGGTCAGAGTCTTCCAGGTCTTCCAATCGTTTTCGGCGCAGCCGTCTTCGATGCTGATGATGGGATATTTGGCCACCAAATCCACGTAATAGGCCACCATCTCGTCGCCCGTCAATTTGCGCCCGCTGCTTTTCTTGAACACATAACGGGCGGAGGCGGCGTCGTAGAATTCCGACGCCGCCGGGTCCATGGATAGGAAAATGTCCTTGCCTGGCTTGTAGCCGGCGTCCTTGACGGCTTGCAAGATGGCCTCGATGGCGGCCTCGGCGCTGTCCAGCTTGGGGGCGAATCCGCCTTCGTCGCCGACGAGGGTGGAGAGGCCCTTTTTTTTCAGGACGGATTTGAGGGCGTGAAAAGTCTCGGTGATGGCGCGCAAGGCGAGGGAGAAGGTGGGCAGTCCCTTGGGCACGATCATGAATTCCTGGAAATCAATCGGAGCGTCGGAATGGGCGCCGCCATTGATGACGTTGGCCATGGGGACGGGGAGGACCTTGGCGTTGGGGCCGCCGAGATATTGGAACAGGGGAAGATTCAGGCAGGCGGCGGCGGCCTTGGCGTTGGCCAGGGAAACGGCCAGGATGGCGTTGGCGCCGAGGACGGATTTGGTTTCGGTGCCGTCCAGTTGGAGCATGGCACGATCCAGGGTGAGTTGATCCAGCGAATCCAGACCGCGCACGGCGGGGAGGATTTTGTCGGTGACGTTTTTGACGGCCTTGGTGACGCCTTTGCCGAGGAAGCGGCTTTTGTCGCCGTCGCGCAGTTCGAGGGCTTCGTGTTCGCCGGTGCTGGCGCCGGAGGGAACGGCGGCGCGGCCGGCGGCGCCGCCGGCGAGGAGAACGTCCACTTCGACGGTTGGGTTGCCGCGGGAATCGAGGATTTCGCGGGCTTTGATGTCAGAAATTGTGCTCATTGTCAGTTATAGGTTTAAGAGTTCAAGTGCCACCGATGGAGAAGGCTGCACAGGAGAAGGGGGAAATGCAAAATGAAAAATGCGAAATGAAGAATCGAAAATGGCGGATGGGAGGAGCGGCGCGGCGTGGGGCAACGGCAAATGGATTGGCCTCCAGGGCGTTGGCGAAAATGACCAGCGCGTTATAGGCGCAGCCGTCCGGTTCGATGGTGACCATAAGATCACACCTCAAAAGAGAGAATCATCTCGGGCCGATGAACAATGCTGGTCCTTGAAGGAAGGCGATGTCAAAAAATGGAGTCAGAAAGATGGGTTCCTCGACGATTCCAGTTTTAGTCCTTAGACCAAGGCAGGGAGCCGGTATTGAAAATGGCGGCCCGAACATGGGAAATGCAACCGATTGCGCCGCGTCCGGTTTGTGTTTATATTGTCCCAACGGCGGGCAGTCCCGACTTGCCGGGAAGCCCTGCCACTATGAAAAACCTGGCGCTGTTCACTTGTTTGTTTGCCGCCCAACTGGCATCGGCCCAGATCTTGCCGGGGACAAATGCCGCGCTCGACCGGGCGGCGCGCGCGGACAACGCCTTCGGCTTCAAGTTGCTGGCGGAAACCAGAAAAGCGCTTCCGGGCGGCAATGTCTTTCAAAGCCCGGTGGGAATGGCGCTGGCGCTGGCCATGGCCGGCAACGGCGCGCGCGGGCAGACGCTGGAGCAAATGGCCGCGACCCTGCAAATGCCCGGAGTGGCGCCGTCCGGGTGGAACGAGGGCAATCAATTGTTGCTCGGCCATCTGTTGGGGCTGGACCCGAAAATCACGCTGGAAGTCGCCAACAGTCTTTGGACGCAGGCGGGCGAAAAAATCAAGCCGGACTTTGCCGCCAGTTGCGAGAAATCGTACCGGGCGGAAGCTGCGGAGGTGGATTTCAGGAATCCGGCCACGCTGAAAACAATCAATGATTGGGTGAGCCAATCCACGCGCGGCAAAATCCCCTCCCTCTTCGACCCGCCGTTGCCGCCGGATTTGCGCCTCATCCTGCTGGATGCGATTTATTTCAAGGGAAGTTGGGAGACGCCGTTCGACAAGAAGTTGACGCGCGACCAGCCGTTCACCCTGCGCGGCGGCCAAACCGCGCAGCATCCGCGCATGGCGCGGACGGGCCGCATGAACTATCTGGAGAGCGCCGGTTTCCAGGCGGTGATGCTGCCTTATGCGAGCCGGCAGGCGAGCCTGTGCGTCTTTTTGCCGAAGGAGAATCTGGACAAATTCATCCAGGAGCTGACGCCGGAGAACTGGGAGCAGTGGATGGCGCAATTTCGTTCGCGGGAGGGAACGCTGGAACTGCCGCGCTTCAAGCTGGAGAACACCTGCGAGCTGAACGGGGAGCTTGCGGCCCTCGGCATGGCCCGCGCCTTCAGCCGCCAGGCGGAGTTTGGCGGCATTTCCGACGGGCCTTTGTACATCAGCAAGGTGGTGCAGAAGACGTATGTGGAGGTGAACGAAGAGGGAACCGAAGCCGCCGCGGCCAGCGGCATCGCCATCCGGCCCTCGGCGGTCCTGCGCCAACCCGTCCCGCCGTTCGCGATGATCGTGGACCGGCCTTTTTATGTGGCCATCCGGGAAAACCAGACCGGCACGATCCTCTTCCACGGCGCCATTGAGGATCCGAGATAAGGCGAAGGGATGGAGGCTGGCCGGTGGAGATGGCTGCCCGGCTTTCGCATCAGCCCGCGCTTCTTCGGTGCCGACCCGGACGCGCCCGTTCTCGGCCAGCTGGCTGGACTCGGCCAGCCTGGATTGGTGGTCAAACAGCAGCCGGGCTGGATTCAATCTCTGCCGCTGTTGAGCCTTCCTCACTGCACCGGCACGTTCTGCTGTATGAAGGTGGCGATGTCGTGCTTCAGTTTGGCGTGCGATTTCCGGTCAATGTACATCATGTGGCCCGCTTCGTAGAAGGCCCACGAGATGTTCTTCTGCGTCTCCGGGTGGATGCCCAGGTGGTTGAGTGCATATTCGGCGTCGAAGTAGGGGCACGCCAAGTCAAAATAGCCGGCGCACACCAGCACTTTCAGATGCGGATTTTTGGTGAAGGCATTGCGCAGGAGGCTGCCGGTTTCCACATACCCGTTCACCACGCCCCAATCCCATCCCACCGTTCCGCCGCTGATGTAATAAGTCATGTCCGTCTTGAATTCCAGGGTGCCGCGCACGTAATCCATGAACGCCGCCCGGAAGGGCGGCAGCGGCAGTGAGCCGGACGGATCAAAATCCGACGTCTCCCCCATGTTCAAGGGCGACGGCCCCATCAGCCGCCCGTCATACCGGCCAATCGTCATCTTCTCGTCGCGCATCAGTTCCCGCGTGAACTGGCCGACGCCGAAGCGCAGGTTGCTTTGGTCCACATAATTGGTGCTCAACCCGGTATATCGCGCCAGTTTGGCCACCACCTCCTTGCGCTCATTCGCCGGCAATTGGTCCCCCTTGTTCAGCGCCTCCAGATAGCCCGTCATCGCCCAGCCCTCCACTTCCTTGGTCAACGCCGCCACCTCCAGCCTTTGCAGGTCCGGCGCCAGCTTCTTATGATACCAGGCGTCCGCCGCGTAGGTGGGGATGTTCAAGGCATAAGGCAGCCCGTTGGCCAGGCTGGCCCGGGCCGTTTCGTAATATAAAATGGTCGAAACCAATACCACCCCGTTGAGCGCGATCCCCTGGTCCACCAGGGTTCCGGCCAGGCCCGCCGCCCGGAAGGTCCCGTAGCTTTCCCCCACGATGAACAACGGCGAGAGCCAGCGCGAATTGCGTGTCAAATACATGCGGATGAATTCCCCAAACGCCTGCAAATCGCCCTGCACCCCCTCGTATTTCCGCGCCAGCTCCGGCGTCTTCGCCCGGCTGAATCCCGTGCCCACCGCGTCAATGAACACCAGGTCGGTTTGATCCAGCAGCGAGTTTTCGTTTTCCGTCAATTGGTAGGGCGGCGGCGGCATGTCCCCGTTGTCCAGCAGCTTGGCCCGCCTCGGCCCGAACGCCCCCATGTGGACCCAGACCGACGCCGATCCCGGCCCGCCATTGAACGAGAAAGTCACCGGCCGCTTGGACGGTGTGTTGGTCGCCTCATCCAGCGTATAGGCGACATAAAACATGTGCGCTTCCGTCTCGCCCACCGCGTTGAAAATCGGCATCTCCGCCGCGGTGGCGGTGTATGTGAGCGTCTTGCCGCCGACGGTTGCTTCGTTATGCGTGATGACCGGCGTCTCATCTATCTTCTCCGAGAGGGGAGTATTGGTGTCCACGGTTCCAGACCGCTGGGCCGGCGCCGTGGCATCAATTTGCGCGCCGCGCCCGCGCCGGGTCTGGGCCAAAGCCGGCACGGTCAAGATCAAAAGGAGGCATAGCAATCTCATAGTGATAGGCCGGATGTTGCGCGGCGCCCGTGCCATTCAGCAAGCAGAAAACCCCCGCAAACGAATTGGGGCAATGATGGGTTGGCCCGGACGGGTGGGGCGGGCAGTCCCCTGCCCGCCGCTTGACGGTGGCGCGACGTTGGTTCTTCCAACAAGGCCCGACGGGGGCAGGGGACTGCCCGCCCTACCGACCTTGATGGACGCATGACGCTCAATCTTATGGCTGGCGGCCGTGATGAACTTGAACCATGCGGCCAAACCTTTACCATCGCCGCGGCCGGTTCCCGCGCGAGCCTGCCGCGCCTTGCGCCAAGAAAACGGTAACATGCGATCATACGCGACCTGTTGACAAACCATGAAAACATCTCCCTGGTCATTTCTAACCGCCGCCCTGTTTCTGTCCGCCGCCGCCCTCCGCGCCCAGGTGGACTACGTGGATCCCGCCATCGGCGGACAGGGCGTCCTGCTGGAGCCGACGCGCCCCACCGTCTCGCTGCCCTACGGCATGGTGCGCGTTTATCCCATGCGCGCCGATCAATTGGACGACCAAATCCATTCCTTCCCGCTGACCATCGTTTCGCATCGCTCGGGCGAATTGTTCTGGCTCATGCCCGGCGACGGTTCCCCCGGCGCCTGGGACCGCCCGGCCGCCTATGATCAGGAAGTCGAGACGCCCTATTATTATTCCACGCGCTTCGACGGCTCGCTCATTCGGACCGAATTCACCCCCGCGGCGCGTTGCGGCTTTTTCCGTTTCACGTTTCCTTCCACCCAGCCTGTCGTCTTGCTGGCCAACCGGCTCCGGGGCGGACAGCTCGATTTCGGCGGCAATTTTGTTTCCGGCGAGGAGCATTTTCACGGCATGGCGGCCTTCTTCTACGGCGAATTCAGCGCGCCGGTCGAAGTTCAATCCAGCAGGGCCAATCAGCGCCTCACCGTTTCGGCGCAAGTCGGCCAAAAAACCCTGGGTTTTCGCTACGGCATTTCCTTCATCAGCGCCGAACAGGCGAAGAAAAATCTGAGGGAGGAAATCCCCGCCTGGAATTTTGAAGCCATCAAGGGCCGCGCGCGCGAGGGTTGGAACCGGGCACTCGGGCAGATTCAAGTCGAAGGCGGCACGCGGGAGCAGAAGCGCGTTTTTTACACCGCCCTCTATCGTTGCTGCGAAAGAATGGTCAACATCACCGAGGACAGTCAATACTACAGCGCCTTCGATCATCAGGTGCATCAGGATGCGCGCCCCTTCTACGTGGACAACTGGCTCTGGGACACTTACCGCGCCTTGGAGCCGCTGCAAACCTTGCTCAACCCCGAAATGGAAGCCGACAAGATCCAATCCTACGTCCGCATGTACGAACAACTGGGCTGGATGCCTTCCTTCGGCGTGCTTTGGGGCAACAACGAATGCATGACCGGCAATCCCGCCGCCCCCTGGATGGCCGATGCCTGGGCCAAGGGCGTCACCAATTTCGATCTCGCCACGGCTTATGCCGGCGTGCGCAAAAATTCCGTCGAAGGCACCTGGCTGCCGTGGCGCCGCGGGCCAAAATGTTCCCTGGACGATTTCCTCGCCGAGCACGGTTACATGCCCGCCCTCAAAGCCGGCGAAAGCGAAAGCGTTTCCCGCGTTCATCCTTTTGAACGCCGCCAGGCCGTCTCCGTCACCCTCGCCCAAAGCTATGACGACTGGTGTGCGGCGCAACTGGCCCGTTCGCTCGGCCACGACGCCGACTGCCAGTTCTTTCTCAAACGCGCCGCCAATTACAAAAACGTCTTCCGCCTGGACAAGGGCCACGTCTGGCCCAAAGACGCCGACGGCAATTGGATTGAACCCTACGACCCCGGCTTTTCCGGCGGCCAGGGCGGTCGGGATTACACCACCGAAAACAACGGCTACACCTACGATTGGGATGTGCAGCACGACTTGCCGGGATTGTTTGAATTGATGGGCGGCCGCGACAACGCGGAGGCGAAGCTGGACCAGCTTTTCCGCCAGCCGCTCGGCATGAGCAAATTTGATTTCTGGGCCAAATTCCCCGACGCCAGCGGGCTGGTCGGGCAATTCTCCATGGGCAACGAACCCAGCCTGCACATTCCCTACCTCTACAACTATCTGGGCGCGCCGTGGAAGACCCAGAAACGGGTTCGTATGCTCCTGGCCACCTGGTTTACGGACACCACTCTGGGCATGCCCGGCGACGAGGATGGCGGCGGCATGTCCGCTTTTGTGGTTTTTTCGATGATGGGATTCTATCCGGTCACACCCGGCGTGCCCATTTACAACCTCGCCAGCCCGGTTTTCAACCGCCTCTCCATCCGCCTGCACAATGGCAAAACGCTGCGCATCGTTTGCCGGGATAATTCCGAGGACAACAAATACATCCAAAGCATCCGGCTCAACGGCCGGCCCCTGGATCGCGTCTGGATTCGCCACGCCGACCTCGTTCACGGCGCCACGCTCGAAATGCAAATGTCCCACACGCCCAACACAAAACTTGGCTCCGGGCCGTCCGCCCTGCCCCCATCCGGCCTCAATTTCGACCCCGCGAAAATGGAGATTCCAACGGCCAAATAAGGAGAGCTTGGGGCGGACGGGAACAGGTTGCGAAAGATTTTTAATGGGGTAGAATTTTTTGCATGAAAGCGATGGCCGTCAAAGATGAACTGTTTCTCACGGATGCCAAAGGCAAACGCACGGGGGTGGTGCTCGACCTGAACACCTACCAGCGTCTCCGCGAAGCCGAAGAGGAATTGGCTGACATCGAGGCGTACGATGCCGCGCGGCCCAAAGTGTTGTCGGAAATCGCCGCCGGTCATTTCGCGGTGCTGGGCGAATATCGCGCGGGCGGCGGACGCAAACCGAGATGAGATACCGTGTCATCCTGCCCAAATCGGCGCAAAAAGAACTGGACCGTTTGCCAGACGACATCGCGAACCGGGTTTTGGCACGCCTCGCCGCTCTGGAAACAAATCCCCGGCCGCCCGACGTTAAGAAACTGAAGGGACGCGATGGATGGCGGATTCGCATCGGCGACTACCGGGTAATCTATGAAATCCACGACCCTGCATTACAAGTCCTCGTGATCACGGTTGGGCACCGGCGCCAAGTGTATCAGTAATTTCGAATCCAGCAGTTGATTCTTAACCACATTGATTTTCAACCGCCAAAAAGGTCAGCAAGCCGAAAGGGAGGCCGCCCATTACCTGGGCATCGAATGCGGCGGGACGCGCACGGTCGTTCTCCTCGGTCCGGGCCCGGGCGGCCCATGCCGGCGCGCTCAGTTCGGCCCGGCCAACCTCCGCCTGCTGGACGACGCCCGCCTTGTCAAACACTTCCAAACGATCCAAAGGGCGGTGGCGGCCTCTCCCGCCGCCATCGTCATTGGCATGGCCGGCGCGCGCTCCGAGCAGGACCGGCGCCGGATTCGCGCGGCGGCCGGGAAGGTCTGGCGGAAAACGCCCGTTTATGTGACAAATGATTTGGAAACGGCCCTCGCCGCCGCGGAGAGACAGGACGGGCCGCAGCCATTGCCGCGGGTCTTGATCCTCAGCGGCACCGGCTCGTGTTGTTTTGGGCGGCGCAACGCATCCCACGGCGCCACCACGGTCCGCCTGGGCGGCTGGGGACACCTTCTGGGCGACCGCGGCAGCGGTTATGAGATCGGACTCCAGGCCCTGCGCGCGGTGGCCGGCGAAACGGATCGCAAGGGCCAATGCCCGGCCTTGGGGGGAAGCATTTTGCGCGCGTCGCAGTTGAACGAGGTGGAGGATTTGATTGACTGGGCGAAGGATGCGGAGAAGGAGGAAATCGCCGCGCTGGCGCCGGCGGTCTTTGCCGCGGCGGCAAAACGCGACCGCCTGGCGCGGAAAATCCTGGCCGACGCCGCCTGGTCCCTGGCGGAGGACGGCGCGAATTGTGCCCGGCGTCTGGCTGGAAAAGGCGCGCCGGTGGAATTCGTGCTGGCGGGCGGCATTTTGCTCCATCAACCCGCCTTCGCCCGGCGGGTGGGCGCGCGCCTGCGGCGGCTCCGGCCTGGGGCGCGCGTGACCATGCTGGCGCGCGAAAGCGTCTGGGGAACCATGGCGCTGGCGAAGGCGCACTTTGGCGACGTCAAGATGACCACGGCGCGCTCGGCCGTGACCCCCGCCGCAAGTCCTGACGCCCCGGTGATTCTTCCGGTTTCCCGGACCTTGTCGCCAACCGAGCGGCGCAATCCGCGTTCGCGCCATTTGGACAAAATGCCCCTGGCACAGGCCGTCGCCCTGATGATCCGCGAGGAATCGGCCGTCGGCGCGGCCGTTTTCCAGGAACGGCGAAAAATTGCGCGCGCGGTGGACCTCATCGCCCGGGCCTTGCGCCGCGGCGGACGCCTCTTTTACGCCGGCGCGGGCACCAGCGGTCGTCTGGGCGTTTTGGACGCCTCCGAATGCCCCCCCACTTTCCGCCTCCCGCCCGACCGCGTGCAGGGGATCATCGCCGGCGGACGCGCCGCCCTCTGGCAATCGGTGGAAGGGGCGGAGGACGATGCGGCCGCCGGCGCGGCGGCCATCGCCTGCCGTGGTGTCAACAAAAACGATGTCCTGGTCGGGATCGCCGCCGGCGGGCGGACCCCCTTTGTCTGGGGCGCGCTGGGGGCGGCGGCCCAACGCGGCGCGCGCGCCATTCTGCTCTGCTGCCATCCGCGCCTGGCCATCCCGGCGGCGCAACGGCCCGACGTGGTGATCGCGCCCGACACCGGCCCGGAGGTGTTGACCGGCTCGACCCGCCTCAAGGCCGGGACGGCGACCAAGGTGATTCTCAACATTCTCAGCACCCTGGCCATGGTGCGGCTGGGCAAAGTCAGGAGCAACTTGATGGTGGACTTGCATCCTTCCAACGCAAAACTGCGCGACCGGGCCGTGCGGATTGTGCAAGCCCTCACCGGCGCCCAGGCCGCCGCCGCCCGCGCCGCGCTCGAAAAGGCGAAGTGGAAGGTGAAAGACGCTGTTCTGTTGACCCGCTAAATGTATTAGAAAACATTCTTTCCTTTCTCCAGGCGCTTTGGTTAACTTGCCCTTATGAACCTCGGTCAAAGCATTTGGGACAGGCTCACCCGCCTGGTCCTCGGCCTGGTCGTCCTGGCGGTGATTCTCGGCCTGGCCCTCTGGTATCAGCCGGTGATCAATGCCAACCGGGGCATGCGCGCCCGCAAGCTGGAATTGGATCAAAAAATCGCCGCCGAAACCCAGAAGGCCAAAAAACTGGAGGCCGCCCTCCACGCCATGCAGGACCCAAGAACGGTGGAGCGCCTGGCGCGCGAACGCCTCAGTTACGCCAAACCGGGCGAAGACGTGATCCTCTTCGAATCGCCCCTCCCGACCAATCCTCCCCCTCCCGCGGCCCTGCTGCAGCCCTGACGCCGCCCCAGCGCGTCACACGGTCATGATTTCTTTTTCCTTCAGCGCCAGATGCCCGTCTATTTTGGCGATATACTGATCGGTCAGTTTCTGGATTTCCTTTTCCGCCGTTTCCACCTGGTCCTGGGCCACGCCGCCGGCTTTGCCTTCCTTGCGCGCGGCCTCGATGGCGTCGCGGCGCACATGACGGACGGCCACGCGGCCCTCCTCCGCCTGTTTGTGGGCCAATTTCACCATCTCCTGGCGGCGTTCCGTGCTCAGTTCGGGCAGGACCAGGCGAATGGCCTTGCCTTGCACGGACGGGTTGACGCCCAGACTGCTTTTTTGGATCGCCTTTTCAATGGGATGCACGTTGGCCACGTCCCAGGGCGAAATGAGAATCATGCGCGGTTCGGGAGTGGTGATGCCGGCCAGCTCGCGGATGCGCATGTGGGCGCCATACACTTCCACCATGATGTTTTCCACCAGCAAGGGCGAGGCCTTGCCGGTGCGGATGCCGGAAAACCCATGTTGCACCACTTCCTCCGATTTGATCATCTTTTCTTCTGCTTCCAAAACTATGTCGTCGAGTGCCATATAATCTATAGTTGACGGTTGAGGGTTGGGGCCTGGCCTCTGGTCGTCATCCGACCACCAGGGTGCCGACCTTTTCGCCGAGGACCACGCGCCGGAGGTTGTGGGCCTTGAACACGTCGAAAACGATGATCGGCATTTTGTTGTCCATGCAGAGCGAAAACGCGGTCGAATCCATCACTTTCAATTGCTTTTGCAACGCTTCCAAATACGAAATCTGGGTGTAACGCCGGGCCCCGGGATGGGTGTTCGGGTCCGCCTCGTAGATCCCATCCACCTTGGTCGCCTTGAGAATCACTTCGGCCCCGATCTCGTTGGCCCGCAACGCCGCCGCCGTGTCAGTGGAAAAATAGGGATTGCCCGTGCCGCCTCCGAAAATCACAATCCGGTTCTTCTCCAGATGCCGCACCGCCCGGCGGCGGATGAACGGCTCCGCCACCTGCGACATCGCGATGGCGCTCTGCACGCGGGTGGAGACCCCCAGTTTCTCCAGCGCGTCCTGCAAGGCCAGCGCGTTGATCACCGTCGCCAGCATCCCCATGTAATCCCCGGTCGCCCGCTCGATGCCGTGCTGGCCGGCGGACAGGCCGCGAAAGATGTTCCCGCCCCCCACCACCACCACGATCTGCACCCCCATGTCGCGCACCTCGCAAATCTGGCGCGCCATCTCGTGGATGGCCTCGGCGCTGATGCCGATGCCCCCGGCGTCGCCCAGAGATTCACCGCTGATCTTGAGGAGGATGCGCCGATATTTGGGTTGGGGCTTTTTCATGGGCCGGCCCCATTGTAGCCATTCCCGCCCAGGCGTCAAGTTGCCCGATTTGCTGGGAAAATGCGGATTACGGGCAGATCGTAAAAACCTACTCGGTATCGCATCTGGGTAATTTCAAAGAAGCGGCGACGCGGTATTCCCCGGCGGAGGTTGTGCTGGTTGAAAAAATGGTCATTCCGGGCGACCCGGACAAATGCCGCATTACGACTTCGCACGTTGAAAAGCAAAACCACGCCTTGCGGATGCACGTCCGCCGGTTGACCCGGCTCACGAACGCTTTCAGCAAAAAGCTGGAAAATTTTAAAGCTGCGGTTTCCCTCCACATGG
>JBEKUQ010000017.1:0-12192 GCA_049514835.1 Verrucomicrobiota bacterium
CGGGCGACGTCGAACAACGACAAACGCCTGAATGAGATTCTCGACACCGACCCGGGGGCGCGTTACATCGGCGAATTTTCGCTCGGTTTCAATCCCTTCATCCTCCAGCCGATGTGCGATATTTTGTTTGACGAAAAAATCGCCGGTTCGCTGCATTTCACCCCCGGCCAGGCCTACGAGGACGCGGACAACGGGAACAAATCCGCCGTGCATTGGGACATGGTGCTGATCCAGCGGCCCGAATGGGGCGGCGGTGAGGTCTGGTTCGACGGCCAGCTCATCCGCAAGGACGGCCTGTTCCTGCCCCGGGAACTGCGGCCGCTCAACCCCGAGAATCTAAAATAAGCCGCCGCTGTTTTGGCTCTTCCTCCTCACCCCTTGAGGATGTGGAGGAACTGCTTCATGGCGGGGGAGAGCACCTTGTTCTTTTTGTAAAGGGCGGCCAGCGGACGATAGAGCTCGGCCCCCTCGATCCTGACCTCGGCCAGCGTTTGCTTGGCCACTTCCTGCAGGATGGTGGCCTGCGGCACGATGGAGACGCCGGCCTCGATTTCGACCGCGCGCTTGACGGTTTCAATGTTGTCGAACTCCATCACGGTTTGCACCGTCACGCCGTGGTCCTTGAGGATTTTGTCAATGGCTTTGCGGGTGGGAATATCGGGTTCGAAGCTGATGAACTTCTCGCCGCTCAACTGCGACAACCGGATGCTTTTGTTTTTGGCCAGCGGATGCTGGGGATGGCAGATCAGCACCAGCACATCCTTGCGCAAGGGGACCAACTCCAGCTTGGCGTCCTTGCTCGGATAAGCCACCAGCCCCAAATCCACCACGTTGCTCAACACGTCCTCATAAACCTGGTTGGCCCGGCGGTATTCCACATGGACGTTGACGGTGGGAAAGAGCTTGAGGAATTTCTTCAGGTAAGGCGGCAGATCGTGCAGGCCGATGCTGTAAATGGTGGCCAGCCGGATGGTCCCGGAAATGATGTCCTTGATTTCCTGCAGGCGGTTGTGCAGCGAGTCGTAGCTCTGGATGATCTGCTTGCTGTACTCGTAGAGCACCTGGCCCTCCCGGGTGAGGCGGAACTTCTTCTTGCTCCGCTCGATCAGGAGCGATTTGAACTGCCGCTCCAGAGAACTGATCTGCTGGCTGACGGCGGACTGCGTCACGTTGTTGATTTGGGCCGCTTTGGTGAAACTTTCCGTTTCCGCCAAATCACAAAAAACTTTCAGGCTTTCGACTTGCATTAGACGATTGAAACCAAAAGCGACGATAATGTCAACTTATGATTCGCAAGACTTATGCGGCATTTTTTTCCCGCCCGCCTCCCCGGCCTCGGCCGGGACTTCGGCCGCATCGGCCAAGGCGTGCTTGACGGCGCGGAGCAGGTCCTGGCTGGTGAAGGGTTTCTGCAGGTAGGGATCTTCCTCTTCCGCCTTGGGGGAGCGGACATAGCCGCTGCAGCACAAAATCCGCGTCCGTGGCGCCAGTTTGCGGATGTGCTCGGTCAGCTCGCGCCCGCTCATGTTGGGCATGACCAGGTCCACCAGCACCAGGTCAATCGAATCCTTCCAGTGGCCGAAAAGTTCCAGGGCCTTGGCCCCGCTGTTGGCCGTCAGCACGGTGTAGCCAAAAGAGGAAAGGACCATCTGCCCCATGGTCAACAACAGGTCCTCGTCGTCCACCATCAGGATGGTCTGCGCCCCGCGCAAATCGGACATGGTCAGCGGCGCTTCCCTCACAATCTTGTCGTTGGCCGGCAGATAGACGCGCACCGAGGCCCCGGCGCCGGGGCGGTTGGATATGGCCACCCCGCCGCCGTGGTTGGTCACGATGCCGTAAACCCAGGCCAGCCCCAGGCCGCGATGCTGGCTCCCCTTGGTCGTGAAAAACGGCTCAAAGACATGCGGCATGACCTCCTCCGAAATCCCGGCCCCGTCGTCGCAAACCTCCAGGCACACATAATTGCCCGCGTTTAATCTCGCCGTGCCTTCCTCCAGCGGCTGCGTCAGCTCCACGTTGCGCGTCTCCACCGTGATCTTGCCGTCGCTCGGGATGGCTTCCACCGCGTTTTCCAGGATTCGCACCAGCGCCTGCTGCATTTTGGCCTCGTCGAAATTGACCGTGAAAAGCTTGCGTTCCAATTGCCGAACAATGGAGATCGGATGGGGCAGCGAACTCTGCAACGCCTCCACCGTCCGCTCCAGCAAGGTGTTCAGATTCCCGGCGGTTTGCACCCGCGCGTCCTTGTCCTGCAAACTGAAGGAAGCCAGGTCGCTGGCCACCTCGGCCGCTTTGTCGGCCGATTTCTCGATCTCCACCAGCGAGCCGCGCCACGGATGGCCCGCCTCGGCCTTGCTCAACAGCAGGGAAGTGTGGCCCAGGATGCTGGTCAGCGCGTTATTAAAATCCAGCGCCACCGATCGCGCCAGTTGCAGCGCGCAGTCCAGCTTCTGCCGCTGCACGGAATTGGCCTCCCCCGCCGCCGCTCCGGGCGGACCCCCCGCGGCTGCCGGCGCCGGGGCCGGCTCCTTGAGCAACTGGAGCAAACATATCTCCTCGGGCGGCAGGCAGGTCATCTGCACCAGAAAGGTCGCCGGCAGCCCGCTCTTGAGCCGGAATTTCAGCCGCGGCAACAGGGTCGGCGCCGGCAAGGCGAGAAATTGGGCCAGCGAATCCCGGTTCTCCGGCGACCAGATCGTTCCCAGCTTGGCTTCCGGCTTTTCGATATTGGAGCCGAAGGCCCGCACCGCCGCGCGGTTGGCCCGCAGAACACGCCCGTCCTTGCGCAACAGGAAAGCCGGCCAATCGGCGTCTTGCAGCAAAAAATCGCCCTCCAATTTGACCGCTTCAGCGCCCTCCGCGCCTGCGGCCGGGCCGGCGGCGTTCTCCTTGAAAAACTGCAACAACACCCACTTGCTTTGCGCCGCCGGACATATTTGCGCATGAAAGGGAATGATCGTCCCGCTTTCCGCGCGCAACTTCACCGCCATCCCGTCCCCCTGCGCCGCCTCCGCCAGAAACTTCCCCACGGCCGTCGCGTTCTCCGCCGCCCAGATCACTCCCAGGAGCGCGCCCTTGCGGGACGCCGCCCCAAAAATCCGTGCCGCCGCGGGATTGGCCCGGACGATGGCGCCCGCCTTGTCCACCACCAGCGCGGGCCAGTCGGCGTTGGTCAAGGCAAACGGCACCTCCATCGCGTCCAGAAATGTCGTGGGCGGCGCGCCGGGCGGTTCCTTCGGGCGCGTGGCGGTGGAGCTGTCGAACCCGCCGGGGGCCGGCCCGCCGAACAATTGCAGAATATAATAATTGCGCCCTTCGCGGGAGAGTTTGGTGACGCGGGACTGAAACCGCGCCTTTTGTCCGCCGAGGCAGGTGAGCTTCAATTCGCCCGGTTTGCCTGCCGCCTCCTGGTCGGCCAGAAACCGGTCCAGCTTAATGCCATTGATTCCATCGCCGTCATCCAGGAGCGCGGACAACGAAGCGACCCCTTGCACCGCGCTTCCAAAAAGCTGGCAGGCCGCGCGATTGGCCCGGCAAATCACCCCGCTTTCCTCCAAGAGCAAGGCGGGCCATCCCGCTTTTTCCAGGACAAAGTCGGTCTGTCGTCTCATCGCCCAAATTCAATACCCCGTTTTCCTGTTTCTCTCAATCAAAATTGAACCAAGCGCCATTCCTGCGGCGCCTCTCGACACTGCTGCCGGCGGAGTGCGGCCGTCCCCGGCCGCAGCAAGCCAGGAGTTTTTTGGGTGCGCGGAAAGACCACCGGCGCGCCGAGTTTCTCGCGCTGCTGCGCCCGAGGACGGGCGCACTCCTGTATTATTCTTGTGCCTGACCCTCGTAGCAGTGTCAAGATGCGCCCCCATTCCTGCGGCGCCTCTCGCCTTTGTCGAGTTCTTCGGCAATTGGCCGGCCGGTCCCCTGCGGCAGGCATCTTGCCTGCCGGTTCCCGCGGCTTCCAACCGCGCCGGAGCCTCCACCAGAATGAGATGCGCTCCCGCGCTTTGGGCCGCGGCAAATTAGCTTTACGAACGCCTCCATCACGCCCTAGCATCGCCCGCGATGGTCATCGGCGGCGTCTGGATGATGCTGGCGGTCATCCACCGGATTTGGAGCGGCACGACCAACTTTTGAGCTATGCAACAACCCATGAAACAACTTATTGGAATCACTGTTCTTTCCTCGCTGGCTCTTGGACTGGCGGTTTCCTGCCGAAGCAACCTGGCCCGCCCGGTTCCCGCCGCCGCCGCCTCCCCCGCGGCGCCTTCCGCGCTGTCGGCGGACGCGGCCATCTCCATTATTCCAACCCCGCAAAAATTGGAGCGCCGCACCGGCGTGTTCCCACTGACCCCCGCCATGCGGATTGCGGCGGACTCGGCCTCGCTCCAAACCGCGCAGTGGCTGGCGGAGCGGCTGCGCACGGCGACCGGTTATCCCGTCCCGGTCGCCGGCGGCAAGCAGGAGAATCCAGCCGGCGGAGAGATATTATTGACGACTCGCGGCGCCGCCGCCACCCTGGGGCCGGAAGGCTACGCCCTTTCCGTCTCGCCCCGCTCGGTGGTGGTGCGCGCGCCCGCATCGGCCGGCGTCTTCTACGGCATGCAATCGTTGCTCGAGCTGCTGCCGCCGGAAATCTTCGCGCCGGCGGTGGTGACCAACGTCTCCTGGCAGATGCCCTGCGTCGAAATCCAGGACCAGCCGCGTTTCCCATGGCGCGGGTTGATGCTGGATGTCAGCCGCCACTTTTTCAACAAGACCGAGGTCGAGGGCCTGCTGGATTTGCTGGCGTTGCACAAGATCAACACCTTCCATTGGCACCTGGTGGACGATCAGGGCTGGCGGATTGAAATCAAAAAGTATCCCAAGCTCACCCAGATGGGCGCCTGGCGCAACGGCGTCGGTTTTGGTTTGAACGGCGCCGTGACCACCAATTACGGGCCGGACGGCCGCTACGGCGGTTTTTACACGCAGGATGATATCCGGGAAGTGGTGGCCTACGCCCAGGCGCGCCATATCGCCATCGTGCCGGAAATTGAAATGCCGGGGCATTCTACCGCCGCGCTGTCCGCCTACCCGCAGTTCAGTTGCCGGGGCGGTCCCTTGGATATTCAAACGGCGGGCGGTGTTTTTCACGGCGTCTATTGCGCGGGCAACGACGAGACTTTTGCGTTTCTTCAGGACGTGCTCACCGAGGTTTTCGCCTTGTTTCCCGGCAAGTACATTCACATCGGCGGCGACGAGGTGCCCAAGCAGGATTGGAAGAATTGTCCCAAATGCCAGGCGCGCATCAAGGCGGAAGGATTAAAGGACGAGAATGAACTGCAAAGCTATTTCATCCGCCGCATCGAGAAGTTTATCAACGCCAACGGGCGCACCCTCATCGGCTGGAGCGAAATTCGCGAGGGCGGTTTGGCCCAGAACGCGGCCTTGATGGATTGGATCGGCGGCGCGGTGGAGGGGGCCGAGCAGGGCCACGATGTCGTCATGTCGCCCAACGCCGATTGTTACCTGGACCATTACCAATCCCTCGTCCAAGGCCGCAGCACCCCGCTTTCCGAACCGCGCGCCATTGGCAGTTTTCTGCCGCTGAACAAGGTTTATGCGTTTGAGCCGGTCCCGGCAAAATTGCCCGCCCAGTTTCAAAATCACATCCTCGGCTTGCAGGGCAATCTTTGGACCGAATACATTCCGACGACGCGGCAGATGCAATACATGATCTTCCCGCGCGAGTGCGCCATTGCCGAAGTGGGGTGGTCGCCCAAGGAGACCCGGAACTGGGAGGCTTTCACACGGCGTCTGCAAGCGCAGGAACGGCGCCTGGCCCTGCTCCAGGTGACCTGCCGCCCCGAGCCGCCCGCGCCGCCGGCCAACTCGCCCCCCGCCTACGGGCCGGTGCCAAGCCCGCGGCAATTGGCCTGGGAAGACCTGGAAGTTTGCGGGTTCCTTCATTTCGGCATGAACACTTTCACCGGCAACGAATGGGGTTACGGCGACGAAAAGGAATCCGTCTTCAACCCCACCGATTTCGACGCCGACCAGATTGCGCGCACCGCCGTGGAGGGAGGCTTGAAGGAACTCGTTCTGGTCTGCAAACATCACGACGGCTTCTGCCTCTGGCCGTCGCAATATACCGAACACTGCGTCAAGAACAGCCCGTGGAAGGACGGCCGCGGCGACGTGGTCAAGGAAGTTTCCGAGGCCTGCCGCAAATACGGCCTTCGCTTTGGCGTTTATCTTTCCCCCTGGGACCGCAACCACAAGGACTACGGGCAAACGAATTACATCATTTATTATCGCAACCAATTACGGGAGTTGCTCGGCCATTACGGCCCCATCTCGGAAATTTGGTTTGACGGCGCCAATGGCGGCGACGGCTATTACGGCGGCGCGCGCGAAAGACGCACCATCGACGCCAACAGCTATTACGACTGGACCAACACCTGGCAGATCGTCCGCGAACTCCAGCCCAACGCCTGCATGTTCAGCGACGGCGGCCCGGATATCCGATGGGTGGGCAACGAAAATGGCACCGCCGGCACGACTTGCTGGGCCACCCTCAACCGCCGCGAATTCGCCCCCGGCCAGTCCGACTCGCGCCGGCTGAACCGTGGCGACCGCCCCGGCACAGACTGGCTCCCGGCCGAATGCGATGTCTCCATCCGTCCGGGTTGGTTTTACCACGCCTCCGAGGACCGCAGCGTGAAAACGCCGCAACAACTGGTCAACCTTTACTTCGCCTCGGTGGGCCGCGGCGCCTCGCTGCTCCTGAACCTGCCGCCCGACCGGCGCGGGCAAATCGCGGCGGCGGACGCGCGCTCGCTCAAGGAATTTCGCCGTATCATTGACCATCTCTTCTCCAACAACCTAGCCCGCGGCGCGAAGATCACAGCCTCCAGCACCCGCGGCAACGACGACGCCCATTTCGGCCCGCAAAACGCGCTGCGCGCCCTGCCCGGCGAATTCTGGGTCGCCGCCGACGGCGTGACCAACGCCGAATTGGTTCTGCAATGGCCCAAGGCCGTCACCTTCAACGTCGTGCGCCTGCGCGAATACATTCCGCTGGGCCAGCGCATCGAATCTTTTGCCTTGGATCAATGGCAGGGCGGGGATTGGGTGGAATTTGCCGCCGGCACCAGCATCGGCCATTGCCGCCTGGTGCGCCAGCAGCCCATCACCACCGACAAGCTCAGGCTCCGCATCCTCAACTCCCCCGTCTGCCCGACCCTCGCCGAATTTGGAGTCTTCTCCGAAGCCCAATGAAGTTGAAACTCTGTAGCGGCGGTCGGCATGCCGCCGCAAATCAAAAATCCTGAAACTGGGCTGTTTCATTCAAACAAGGGCGGACGATCCATCGCCCCGTGCAACACGCGCACGATTTCGACGCCTTTGTCCGCCGGGCGGCAGAAGATTACATGTCAATTGTTCTCTGCCCGACCGGCCAACCTCTTCTGCCAGCCGCCTCACGTTGCTGTCGCTGTAGGTTCGATACCGTCGCCGGTCAAAATCCTCAAGGCCTGCGGCGATCTCGCGTTGCAAGGCCGCCAGATGCCGCTGCTTGAATGAGTCCGACTCGACTCACCACCGGAAGAATTCAACTTGCTCGTCTGGATTCAACTTGGCGGCCGCTGCCTTAATTCTTTGTAGCGCCTTCATGCCGGCAGAGTTGCACAGCCAACCGGCTTCTGTCCATTCCCGCTGGCGCGCCGCTGCGCTTCACTCCCCGCTTGTCAGGGCCGAGGTCGCTTTGTATGCTGTCCCGGTGAACGCCGTCTTGGAAATCAATAATTTGCGGGTGGAATTTCCCAGCCGGGAATTGGGCCAGCCCACCAAGCTGGCCGTGGATGGATTGAATCTGACGGTGCAATGCGGGGAGGTTTTTGGATTTCTCGGACCCAATGGCGCCGGCAAAACCACCACGATGAACGTCCTCCTCGGATTCGTCCACGCCACCGCCGGCTCGGCCTCGATTTTCGGGGTGGACGTCCGCAAGCCCATCGCCCGCCAGCGCATCGGCTATCTGCCGGAGATGACTTATTACTACAAATTCCTCAGCACGGAGGAACTGCTCCGCTTTTATGCGCGCATTTTTCGCATCGCGCCGGCGGAGCGGGAGCGGCGGATTGACGCCGTGCTCAAACTGGTGGATTTGGAGGCGGCGCGCAAACGCCTCATTAAAACCCATTCCAAGGGGATGCAGCAGCGCGTCGGCCTGGCCCAGGCGCTGATCAACGATCCGGACCTGCTCATCTTGGACGAGCCTACCAGCGGATTGGATCCCTTGGGCCGCATGAAGGTCCGCCAGATCATCCAGCGCTTGAAGGACCAGGGCAAAACGGTCTTCTTTTCCTCGCACGAGTTGGGCGAGGTGGAAACGGTTTGCGACCGTGTCGCCATTTTACACGAAGGGCGCCTGCGGGTGGAAGGCAAGGTGGACGACCTGGTGCGGCAATACCAATGTCATCTGGAACAAATCTTTCTCAAAATCATCGGCTATGAGGCGGATTCTTGATATCAACAACGTGTTGGCAGTGGCCGGGGTGGTGATCAAGGAGCTTTACCGGCGCAAGGATTTCTACGTGCTCTTCGTCATGACCGCGCTCATCACCCTCGTGCTGGGCTCCATTCGGTTCTTTGACAATGCGGAAATCGTTCGGTTTCTCAAGCAAATCTGCCTGCTGCTCGTCTGGATTTCCATGCTGGTCATCGCCATTACCACGGCGGCGCGGCAAATTCCAGTGGAGCGGGAGAGCCGCACCATTTTGCCCCTGCTGGCCAAACCGATCCGGCGGGTGGAGTTTATTTTAGGCAAATTCGCCGGTTGCTGGCTGGCCTGCCTCGTCGCCCTGGCGGTGTTCTACTTTTTTTTCGGCGTGATCACCGCCTCGCACGCGCACGCCTGGCCGGGCCTTATTTTTTTGCAGGCCTTTTTGTTCCACGGTGTCTTTCTGGCCGTGGTGGTGGCGCTGGTGCTGCTCGGCTCGGTGGTGTTCACCGCCCAGTCCTCCAATGCCACCATCACCGCCATCATCGTCCTGGGCATTGTGTTCGCGGGTGGGCATCTGGATCATGTGGCCGGCGGCATGAGAGGCTTGCGCAGCGACGCCGTTTACGCGGTCTTTTTTGCCATCCCCCATCTCGAATGGTACTATAACCTCCAGGATTTTGTCATCCATGACTGGCAGGCCATCAAGTGGGTCCATGTTGCCGGCGCGACCTTCTATGGCGCCCTTTACACCGCCTTGTTGCTCGGGTTGACCTGGCTGGTCTTCCGTCGCAAGTCTCTCAGCCTATGATCCGGCTCTTTTTGACATTCGTCTTCGTCGGTTGTTTTTCGCTGGCCACCTGTTTGGATCCGCTGATGAAGTCCTCGCGCCCGCAAAGCAACGACACGTCCAGCGTCCTCGGGGCGCTGATGGGAGAAAGCCGCCGCCTTTTTGCCAATCAGATGTTCGTGGAGGCCGATGTCTATTTCCACAGCGGCTATTACCCCAGCATGTTCGACACGGCCGAGACCAACCTGGATGTCAACGAAGGACCGGCGGGTGATGCCGCAAATCCCTCCAAGCCGGTCAATGGGCGGCTCCACGAAGATGAGGGGGAGGGGTTTTTGGGCCGGCCCAGGGATTGGCTGGATCGTTTTGGCCGGCATTTCTACCCCTCCGAACACACCCATTTGGCCAACGAAAACGTGCGCGAGATCCTTCCCTGGCTCCGCCTCTCCGCCGACATGGATCCGCACCGCATCCAAACCTATTTGACCGCTTCTTATTGGTTGCGCGGCACTTTGGGCCAGCCGGACCAAGCCGCCCGATTTCTCCATGAAGGGCTGCGGGCCAACCCCGACAGTTTCGAGATCCTCCTCGAACTGGGATACGTTTATGACTTGGGCGAAAGAAAACCCCGCCTTGCCCGCAACGTCCTGGAGGAGGCGCTGAAGAAATGGAAACAACAGGAGGCCGCCGGCTTGCAACCCTCATCCAAGGCCTGCGCGGAAATCCTCGACGGATTGGTCCGCGTGGACAAGGAACAGAATGATCTCAAACAAATGTTGTTGGATTTGGAGGCCCTGAAGGACGTTTCCCCCAACAAGGAGGCCATCGAAAAGTCCATCCAGGAAACCAAGGTCCAACTCGCCGCCCCTTCGCCGGCCCGCCCCAATTGAACTGGGGCGCAGGACCGCATTCTTCATTTCCTTGGGCAGGGATGGCGCCCGGCGCCGTCCGGGCGTCGCATCGCGACGCCCCTGCCTTTGCAGAATTCTGTCCTGCGCCCATTGAACTTTGCGCTTTGAAACGCGGGTGGAATGGCCTATGCTCCCAGGTTATCGGCATGAAAATATACATTGACGGAAAATACTACGACGAGAAAAACGCCCGCATCTCGGTGCTGGATCATGGTTTGCTTTATGGGGACGGCGTCTTCGAGGGCATCCGCGCCTACAACGGCCGGGTCTTCAAATTGTCCGAACACATTGACCGCCTCTATTTCTCCGCCAAGGCCATCCTCCTGAACATCCCCATGACGCACCGCGAAATGATGCAGACGGTGCTCGCCGCCTGCCGCCGCAACAAAATCCGCGACGGCTACGTCCGGCTGGTGGTGACGCGCGGCGTCGGGTCCCTGGGCTTGAATCCGTACCATTGCAAACGTCCCTCCGTGATCATCATCGCGGATAAAATCCAGCTTTATCCGCCCGAGCTCTACCAGCGCGGGCTGGAGATCATCACCGTGCCGACCACGCGCAATCTCCACAGCGCGCTCAATCCGGCCATCAAATCGCTCAATTATCTCAACAACATCCTGGCGAAAATGGAGGCCCTCAACGGCGGGTGCGAGGAAGCCGTCCTCCTCAACGCCGCGGGGTACGTGGCCGAATGCACCGGAGACAATATCTTCATGGTCAAAGGGGACGCTCTTTTCACCCCGCCGCTCTCGGCGGGGGCGTTGCACGGCATTACCCGCGGGGTGGTGATGGACCTGGCGCGCCAGAACGGCATGACGGTGAGCGAACCGAATTTGACGCGCTACGATTTGTTCAACGCCGATGAATGTTTTCTGACCGGGACGGGGGCGGAGATCATCGCCGTGGTCAAGATGGATGGCCGGGTCATCGGCCGAGGCAAGCCCGGCCCGGTGGCGGGCCGCCTCGCCGGCCAATACCGCGCCTTAA
This sequence comes from Verrucomicrobiota bacterium, assembly GCA_049514835.1. Lineage (GTDB taxonomy): Bacteria > Verrucomicrobiota > Verrucomicrobiia > Limisphaerales > Palsa-1400 > JBEKOF01. Next base: position 11,171 of record JBEKUQ010000017.1, read on the forward strand.
CAAAATCTTCCGGCGAGCCGATATATCCCTAGCCGCGGCGCCGGTGGCGGGATCGGCCCCGGCGGGAGTGCGCATCCCGCCTTTTTCGAGATTTCCGGCCATTGGCCGGCCGGTCCCGTCGGGCAGGCATCTGGCCTGCCGGTTCGCGCGGCTTCCAGCCGCGCCTTGCGGGATTGCGGCGGAGACGAAAGTTGATATTGGTTCCGGGGTGAATTAAGATGTATAAGAAAATGAGTGGTGTGCCGTTCCAACTTCGAAGCTGATTTTATGCTCTGCATGATATGTAAACAGAACACCGCCCAGGTCCATCTGACCCAGATTGTTGACGACAAGATCAAAAAGGTGGACTTGTGCGAGGATTGCGCCAAGCACAAGGGGATCAATGACACCCCGGGCTTCGCCATCGCCGACTTGCTTCTGGGCTTGGGCGCTTCGCAGGAGATGGCCCAGGCCGGCGGCGGGGAGCAGGTCAGATGTCCCGCTTGCGGTTTCACCGCCGCGGACTTCAAGAAGGCGGGGCGGCTGGGCTGTTCCCAGTGTTATGTCACCTTTGCGGAGAGCCTGGAAAATCTGCTCAAAACCATGCACAAGGGCACCCGCCACGTGGGCAAAGCGCCGCGTGGCTTGCGACAAGGCCGCGACCTGACCGACCGCCTCAAGCATCTGCAAAAAAAGCTGGACCGCGCGGTCGAGGACGAGGACTTCGAGCAGGCGGCCAGTCTGCGCGATGAGATTCGCAGCACCAAGGACCAGATCGAGCACCTGGCGCCGGGAGTCAAGCCATGACCCTCCAAGAATTCCTCAGCTCTCCCAATGAAACGGCCCGCCGCGCCGGGCCGCATGACCGCATTGTTCTGTCCAGCCGCGTGCGGCTGGCCCGCAATTTGCGGGGGGTCGCCTTCCCCGGCTGGGCCAAAAAGGCCGAACGCATCAAGACCTTGGAAGCCATCCGGCCCGCCGTGGAAAGCCTGCCGCAAATGGCCAGCGCCTTCTCCGAAACGATGGACAATCTGGGGCCGCTG
>JBEKUQ010000018.1:0-12030 GCA_049514835.1 Verrucomicrobiota bacterium
GAATCCCGCGCTGGATCCCGAGTTGGTCAATGGATCCATCGTCCATCTTGAGTCCAGCGAACAATGCACCTGGCAGGATGGTGTGGTCGTGGACCCCAAGGGAAAACTTGTGCTGGATCTGCGGTCGAGTATCCCCAAGGCGGGAAAGACCGCGCCCGGCGGCAGGAAATGACCACGAGGAGGCTAATGAAAACGCGCATAATTCAGTTCGTCACACTTACCCTCACCAGCTTCGTTGCGATGGCGGCGGAAGCACCCGCCTCCTCTCCGGCCACCACTTCGTCCGGAGAGGACATACAAGTCACGGTGCAGTGGCCGGAGGGCAAAAAGGCAATCGACATTCCATTTTCGGTCGTGCTTGGGGCGGGCGGCGGGTCCGGGCGGGCTGCAGAAGCGGTGGCAGCAGGTGAGCCTGCGCGGCAGCCGCTCGAATATCACGCCGGCAGCGACATCCGGGGCTACCGCCAGTTGCAAATCACCACCAACCCGCCTGCCAACGTCGTCCTGCCGAGGCTCAATGCCCAGCGCTGTTTCGCACGTTGGGAGACGCCACTGGACCCCACCGGCGGGCGCTGGCTGTGCCTGGATCGCTCGCGCAAGTCCGGTCTGCGGGACCGGCTCTTCGCTGACGCCAATGGGGACGGCCGATTGGATGACGAAGCGCCCATCATGGCCGCCCGCACGGAGAATGGCGCTTCTGACTTCGATAACGTGCGCGTTGTTTTTCAGGGCGAACGAGGACCCCGCGAATTCCATCTTGCTTTCAAGCTTCTGTCGGCCGACGGCCCAGCCCCGCGCCTGCTGGCGATGACCGAGGGCTGGTGGGAAGGCACGGTGGACTTCGGCGGCCGCCAGCATCTCCTTCAATTGATTGACGCCAACGTCAACGGTGTCTTCAACGACGTGTCGGCCTACGGGACCAACAGCGATGCGGTCGTGGTCGCCGGAGATGTGGGTTCCCGGCGATCGCTGGGCCGCTTGCTGGAGGTGGACAGCCGGTTGTTTGAAATCGAGATTGCCCGCGACGGCTCATCGGTCAAAGTCCGGGAGGCGGAGAACATCGGGCAGGGAAGGGTACGTGTGCCTGCAAACATATCCGAACTAACGGTGGCTGGAGAGAACGGGCAGTTCGTGAGGCAACCGGCGCGCGGCGAGTGTCTGCTGCCGGTTGGCGCCTTTCGCGTCAGCCAGTGGATTCTCAGCCGCACCAACGAGCATGGCGCGTTGTTCAAGCTGATGGGCGGTGAGTTCTCCGAGGCAGGAAACTTCGAGGTCGCGGCGGGAAAGCCGGTCTCGCTCGAAATCGGCGAGCCGCTCCGCGCCATTCTCGAAGCCACACAGTCGTCAAAGAACGAGATCACCTTCGCGCTGGGCCTCCAAGGTCGGCTGGGCGAATGGGTCTTAATGCCCCGCCCCAACCGGCCGTGGCCGCCGCAGTTGCGCATCGCGAGCTTGGACGGAAAGTATGTTTCCACGAACATGTTTTCGTACGGCTGAGGTGGCCCTTGTCCGCTCTCATGGCGAGAGCCCAAACAAGCGCGGCGTCCCCTCATCGCCACCGTCTTCGGCTTCGAGCCGTTCCAGGTGATGACGCGCCCGCTGCTCCTGAAGGCCAGGAACCGCAAGCCGGCGGCGCTCGGCCCCGAGGTGCCTGTCGAAGCCGTCCGCGCCAATCCCGCAGCCGATGAAGCGGGTCTGCGGGCCATCATCAACGGTGCCGGCTTGGCGGACACCGACCACGACGGCTTGAAAGAGCACAGCGTAAATCGCTCCGACATGTGGCTGGGCCAATGGCGCACAAACCTGTGCCTGCAATTTGAGTTTTCCAACGCCGTGCCTTTGGCGGCCATCGAAGTCTGGAATTTCAATGCCGAATGGCAGACGACCAACGGCCTGCGCAAGGCCGATATCGCTGTATCGTCCGACGGCACGAACTGGCAATCGGTGCTGCGCGGCGCCGAATTCGCCGAAGCCGAAGGCACGGACGATTACGACACACCGACCGTCTTGAGACTCAACGGCGTCGTGGCCCAAAAGGTCCGTTTCGAGAACTTGATGCCGTGGAGCAACAGCGGAAACGTCGGGTTAAGCGAAGTCGTCTTTCACCGGGCCGCCCACCAAAACGAAGCATCATCAAAGCAAGGAATGCCGACTCACTGAAGTCAAAAGCAACCGTCCTTGCTGTGTGGCTCTTCGCTGTGCCGGTCGGGCGGCGCAGAGCGTCGGCGCCTTGGCCGCGACCAGTCCTCTTCCTCTTCCGGCCACCGAGCAGACGGACGGAATAGTCGCCCAGCATTGAACCAGCGAGAACCGCAGCTTCCCTTGAGCCTGCCGAAGAGGCAGGCCGAGAGCCGGGCCAGACTCCGCTCGTGCGTCCATACGAAAATGTCTCGACTGACATGCAAGCTCTGCGCCTCGATGCACCCCAAGGCAAATTCAATGGGATCCGCTGCAGGCGCTGCCACTTGCGTGAACTTCGTCAAGTCGAATGAACTTCTCCCTCGTATATCGTCTGAATGGGGTTCAGAAGGTCGTGAGTTCAAATCTCACCGCCCCGACCATCTTTTACATGGCTGGCCGGAGCAGGCGGGCAGCAGGGTTTACGGCGAAACAATACGGTAGAATCGCTGGGTGCTGCCGGGCGAGTTGGTATCGGTAAAAATCACTGCGGCGCCTGTTGCGTTGGTCGCACTCGCCGGCAAGGTGATCCAGGAACCCACCGCCAAGTTAGTCTTGAACTGAACCTGATACTGGAATCCAGGAGTGGTGGCGTAGGTGAGGACGAACGAACTGCCGCCAGCGGCTGTCGCCCCGAGGATGTTCGGCGGCGGCGGGGTCGGGGCGCGGACTATGAACGGCGCGCTCACGGCGTTGGCCAGCGACGCCGGGGCGACGCAGCTTGCGCAAAGCCACTTGTTGCTGAAATAGTTCAGGACGCTGAGGGAGGCCGCGGCGCTGAGGGAGTTGCTGTAAACCAGTATCTCCGCAACGTCTCCCTGAAAGCAAGTGCTGCTCGTGTCAAAACCGGAACCGACGTGCCCCTGACAACCCGCCGTGTTCAGAAAACCGGCCGCCGTCCCCGACGCCACCGCCGTGCCGTTCAGGTAAATCGTTTTGTTGCGGTTGCTGTCAATCGTATCCATCCAGACGCGGGCCGCCGGATACGTAAAGCTGCCGGGAATGTAATCCAAGTCGTCAGCGTAGTGCGCAAAAGTAAAGTCGCCCGAGCTGCGATAGCCGGTGTGCAAGGCTCTGTCCATGCTATTGCTTCCGTTGCCTGTATCGCCCATGAAGTAGCTGGTATTTCCACCCTTATTCGAGGCCACTTCGATGACCGCAATCGTATAGGGCGTATTGTTCAGGAACGTCAAGTCCACGTCAAAAAACGTGCTCGATCCGTCAAAACGCACCGTCCGAGCCTGCCCCGAGGCACCCGACGCCAAAGTCGAGTTGGTAGCAAGGATCGGGGAGACGCCTGCGGTCGCGTTGCGCCCATGGCCGCTCCGGTCATTCCACCCCGTCACGTAACCTGCGATAAGCGTCAGACTAGTCAATTCCGAAGCGTCCAGCCACAAGCCCAGTTCATTCTGTAGCGGCGGGAGGTAGCCAACCGGTGTGGTGTTGGTGGCGGTCAGGACATAGCCGGAGCCTGGCGCATCGAGTTCGAGGTTGGTGAAGGCCACCACGCCGTTGCCGCCGGCGGAGCCAATGTTGTAGTTCGTGGCGCCCAGCAAAGGCCCGGTGCCGACGCTCAGGTACACCTGCACGTTCTGGGTCGCGGCCAATCTACTGGTGGAGGGATTGCCGAAAGAGTCCGCCGTTTGCAGGACGGGTTGCGTGGCAAAGGGCAACCCGCTGGTGGCGTTGCCGGGCTGGATGGTCCAGATCAATTCGGAGGCTGGACCGACGCTCACATTGATGGCGGCGGAATTGACCGGCGCCAGGCCCCCGGAGGTGAATTCCAGAGTGACCGCCGGGCCGGCATTGGTCACAAAGAGACCGGTGAAAAGGGCAACGCCGCTGACGGGCATCGCCGCTTGCGCGGCAAGGATGCCATTCAAATTGCCGCCGGCCACCTCGGCCGCCAAGATCGCATTGGTGTAGCTGGTCACGACATTGCCATAATTGTCGAGGACCGTCACGCTGGGTTGTTGCGCGAAGGCGGCGCCTGTCGTGGCCATGCTGGAAGGCTGCTGGGTTACCTTCAGCCCGGTGCCGGTGTTGGCGCTGACATTGATGGCGCTGGATGTCACGGTGGGACTGGGCAGGCTGGAATCGGTGAACGTGAGGGTGACGTTGTTGGCCGCATTCGTGATATAGAGGTTGGCGAAGACCGCCGTGCCATTGCTGGCGGTCACCATCTGGCTTGCGGCGCTGGCGTTCAAGTATCCGCCCGTGCCGCCAGCTTGAGCGGCGCTGATCGTATCCGTGGCGTTCGAAATCACGTTGCCATATTGGTCAGTCACCTGAACCGCGAGCGCCGGGGTCATAACCACGCCCGCAGTGGCTGTGGCGGGAGGCTGTTGCGCAATCACCAGTTTGTTCGCAGCAACAGGGCTGATGGTGAAGGGGGCGCTATTGGTGGCCAGCGTCGTTGTGGCGTCGCCGGCGGCAAGCTGTTTGAGGCCGGCGGCGTTGATGCTCAGATTGGGGAAGTGCGCGATGCCATTGCCATCGGTGTTGGTGGCTTGAATTCCGGCCAGAATCCCAGTGCCGTTGCTCAGGGAAAGGGTGAGCAGGATGTTCGCAACCGGGGTGGCGTTGCTCCAGGCCGCGACTTGAATTTCCGGCGAGATCACCGCGCCAGCCAGGGCGCTGGACGGCTGCTGCGCCCAACTCAACGACGTAGAAGTGAGCGGCGGCGCAGTGATGGAGAAGACCGCGCTGGTGATCGCCAGCGAGGAAGTGGTTGCCACAATTTGTTTGAGGCCGGCCTGGCTGACGCTCAGATTCGAAAAGTGGGCGATGCCGTTGGAGTCGGTATTGGCGGTTTGGATGCCGGTTAGGACGCCGACGCCGCTGGAGAGAAAGAGCGTGATGGGGATGCCGACCACAGCGTAGGCTTCGTTGGAGGCCCCGACTTGAATCTCCGGCGAGATCACGCTGCCCGCTACGGTGGTCGAAGGCGGTTCCACCCAACTCAACATGGTCGCCGTTGTCGGCGGCGTGATGGACAAAGAAACATTGGACAGCGAGACGCCGGCCCCGGAAGTGCCCAGGTCGAACATGAGGTTGGCATTGAAGTCCGATGTTTGCTGCATGGTAAAGACATATTGAAAATGAGTTCGGACCGGGGTGAGCGCCGTGGCTCCGATGCCGCTGTAGTTGAGATAGGGAGCGGCAGCTTGCCCAACCTCGGCTTGGATGTAGCGCGGCCGGTCTGCCCAGGCATCAAATGCCAAGCTGTATTGCAACCCTTGGAGCAGGCGGAGGCCGGTTTGGAACAACTGGATGTCGGTCGCATAGGCGCCGCCATTGGTGATGGAGATCCGGCCAACGCCGTTGGTGACGGCCCAACCCGCCAACCCGCTGTTGGCCAACGACAGAATCCAGCCGTTCGTGCCCAGGGAGAAGTTCCCGTTAGTGAGCATGTTCTGGCCTGGCTGAATCAGGTTGACCGTGACGCTTTGTTCGTTGGAAAACCCGCCTTCCGTGCCGTCACGATGCACGGCGGTGACCCGGAAGTAATACACGGCGCCGTTTTGCAGGAACGTCAACCGCGCGAGGGTCGTCGTCGAGGTGGCCAGGAGGTTGGTCGATTGGGATGCCGTGCCGCCGTAAATGCGATAATAAGCTATATTCGTGTCGCCGAATTGATTGAAAATGAGGGTCACGTTGTCGGGATAGGACTCCGCCAGCAGATAAGGCTGGAGAGCCACGGCCTGCCAGGAGCAGCGCCACACCCGGTAGGACTCCCACTGATTGACCCAGTTCATCTCGAACGCTTTGGCGCCGCCGGGCGTGACCTCGGTGAGCTTGGGCAGCCCCCCGACGGCCCAGTTGATAAGGCTGTTGCCGTTGGTCAAACGCTGCACGTTGCCCATGTAGAATGAGTAGAGGGAGGTGGTGGTCACAGGAGGATACTGCCAAACGATGGTGGCAGTCATGCTATTGGTATCCACCTGGTATTGGACGCCGCGAGACACGGAGGGGTTGTGCAGGTTGCCATTATCGAAGAGGGTGTATTGGTTGGTGGTGACGACGCGCACGGCGTGCTGGTTGCGCGGACCATCCAGCGGATCATTCGGGAAGGTAAAGTCGCTGTTCGACCCGCCCAAGCGCCAAATGATCTGGCCCGAGTTGCGGTCAATCTTGGTGATTTCGCTCAGGTTGCGGGTGGAGAGCAGGATGTTGCCGTCGGTGTCCACATCAATGGCGTTCATGTGGGGGAAATCAAAGCCGCTGGAGGTGAGGTCAATGAAACTTTGCTCACCCAGGATATTGAAGTTGTCCCAGGAGCGCCATTCGAAGATCAAGTCGCCCGCCGCCGTGAATTCCTGAAGGACGTTCTCGATGACGGCGGCGTTGGTCTGGCCGCCGGCGATGTAGCGGCTCATGTCCACTGTTTCCGTATTGAGGGCGGTGGTAAAATAGGTTCCATCGGCCAGCACCTGAAGCTCATGCTCGTCCTCGGAGTAACCGTTGGTCGTCCAGTATTGGACGATTTGCTGGTAGTTGGTGTTAAAGCCGTTGAAATGGTTGCCCCCTTGGTCGCGGGCGAGCATGGTCATCACGCCATTGTGCTGGACCTTCATGTCGCGGCGCTCGTCGGGATACTTCGAGTACCATACCGGCTGGCCCGAGTTGTCAAAAATAACGTTCCAATTGCCCCCCCCGGTGCCGCGGTTATCAATGAAGATATATTCCGGATCGGGATTGTTGCTGGTGGTGATGTTGATGTAGGGAAAGTCGGTGGTGACCGAGACCCCGTTGGGCATGATCCCGTCCTGCCCGGGGATCATGCCTGCGGGCGAAACCAAGGCCGTGGCCTGGGCCGTGGCTTGGGAAGTGGCCTGCGCGGCGGTGGCCAAGGACGCAGCGGTCGGCAGCGGGGTCGCGGCGAGGCCTTTGGACGTTGTGGCGGCAGACGCGGGCTGGGGGCTGCTGGATTGGGCCAGGGTCATGGCGGCCAATTGCTGGACCTGGGTGGAACTGAGGTCGTAGTTATAGACACGCACGTCGTAGATCTCGAAGGTGGATTCGTTGCCAAAGCTGTTGCCCGGCGGGTTGTCTTTGGCCCCGATGCAGAGGTGTTCAGCCGCAGCCAGGTCATAGGCGGTGTTGCCGGTCTCTTGCGCGGCCAGCACACCATCCACATACAGGCTGCGCAGGCCCGTCGCGGCGCTGAAAACGCCGGCATAGAGGTGCCATTTGCCATCATCGCTGGCAATGCTCCTGGTGGCCATATCGTCCGGATTGCTGAAAACCTCCGTCCCCAGGCTGATCGCGCCCACGCTGCCGTTGCGAACGGTGAAACACGCATAGGTTTGTCCGTTGCTCACGCTTCCGTCATCGCGGAGCTGCCAGCCGGCTTCCGTTTCGCCATACTTGGACACCCACGGGCTCCAGTCGCCCGGAAAGCCCTTCGTCCAGCAGGTGACGCTGAAGGCGTTGTTGATGGCGTTATCGAACGTGTTGACGTAGCCCGCGTCCAAGGTGGACGACTTTTTGATGGCGATGCCCGTGTCACCGGCGGGGAAGTAAAGCGATTGACCCGACCTGCCCGGCGGAACATCATTCGTGAACAGATAGTGGCCGGCGCCGACGATGTAACCGTCGTGTGTGCCCGCCGGCGAATAGCCCGAAACATCAGTCAAATTGGTTGCTCCCTCAAGCCATTCACCAACCAGGCTCGGAGATCCAACGATCAGGTTCGCGTTGCTGCTGGTCGCGCTCCCGATCTGGTTCGTGACAATCAACCGATACCAACCCGCCTCGGCCTGCGCCACATTGAGAATAGTCAATGTGTTCGAATTGACGCCGGAGAAATTGGTTCCGTTCACCAAATTGTTGCTGTTTAACTGCCACTGATACGCAAGGGGCGGCGTGCCGAGGGCAGTGGCACTCATCTGTGCCGTTGCGCCCGCAAGGGCGGTGAGGGATTGTGGCTGCACCATTATCTCTGGCGCAACGGCAAGGGGGGTCGCTGGGGAGAGCACTTCCCCGGGTATGACTTCCGAGGGGGCGGACAAGGATTGTCCAGGCATGGCCCAGCCCACCGCCAGGTTGTTGTCGCCGCCGCCCTGCTTGTGCCGCGCCTCGATGTAATATTGCCGTCCGGCCTGCAGGTTGAACGGCGCGGATTGTTGGGAGGCATACGTGTTCCAAACTTGGGCCGCGGTCCAACCGGGCACGGAAGCAATCAGGCTCGCGTTGGCGGGATTGGCGTTGGTGCTGAACCACAGTTCGCTGTTGTCGTCGCTGGCGATCCAGAACCGATAGGCGCCCGTGTTCGGCGCGGTAATAAATCCGCGGACCCGCGCGCCATAATTCTGCGCCCAGTTGACCGGCCCGGCGAAACTGGGCAGTTGATCGCTGAGGCTGGGATAAGCGGGATAGGCCGGGTTGCTCGTGAGATTGCTGACGGCGGTGCCGGAGATGTTGAGCCAGCATTCCCAGAGCAACGAACCGGTGGCCGGGATGAGTTCCAGTTCGGCCAATTGGACCGCCGTGGCAGTGGCCGGATTATTGACGCTGGTAATAACCAAACGGTAGCCGCGGCAGGCGATCGTGTTGGTGATGGCGTAGGACCGGGGCTGCAATCGGTTGCTGAAGGTTTGGCCGGTTTGGATGTCCAGCAGAAACAGGTTGCTGGACGCGTCCACGCCATAGAATTGCCAGTCGCTCGGATCGTCCGCCGGGGCGCCAAGGGCCGAGGTGAGAGCGTAACGGCTCACCACATGCATGGCGCTGCCGGGATAGAGATACTGAATCCAAGCGAAGTTGGTGCTTCCGTTGGGGACAGTTGGATCCTGCCATGCGGTGCTGAGGTTATTGTCAAAGGCCATCGCCGCGGTGGCGTTTGGCGAATTGGCGCCGCTCGCCGTGATGGTGGCCCCGCCGGGCATGGTCCCGGAGATCATGAACTGATACTGATACGGCGGGATGGCGCTGTTGGTGGTGAGGTCAACCTCGGGCGCAAGGCTCACCGTTACCAGTTCGTTCTGACTAAAGGCCGACGGCGTTTGAAAGATCACCGTCTGGTTGTCACCGGCAATTTTGGTGGCGCCGGGGTGGAACCCGCTGCTGGCGCCGGTCACTCGGATGAATTGCGCCAGATTGGTGACCGCGCTGGGCGGCAGCGCCGCAAACCGCACCAGCACAAAACAAGTTTGCGCCGGGCAATACTGCGCTCCGGGCACCGGGGAGAGGTAGCGGTAGCCCAACGCGCGGTAGGCGCCGCCGTCGGTCTGAGCTTGAGCACCAACGGCGCCCAGCATCAACCCAGCCGCCACTAAGTTCAGATTTAGACTCCTCATAATAATGGCCTCTGGACAGGCGCGCTAGGGCACGGACAGGCGGTAAAAACGGGCGGGGAAATTGGTGGCCGCGGCGTCCGTGAACACGGCGTTGCCGTTGGTCAGGGGCACGGTTTGCAGCGCCGCCCAGCTCACGAGGTTGGTCGAGCCCCAGACGGTGGCCTCGAGCGCGCCGGGAATCGAGAATCCAAACTGGACGGTTCCATTCGGCAGATTGGACACGGAACCGGCGTTGATGGTCACGCTGGTCAGATTGGTGATCAGACTGAAGGGACCGCTGAAACTGTACAAAGAAGGATTCGTGGTGCTGCGGATTTTCATCGTGTAATTCGAGCCCAGGGGAAAGGCCTGATATTGACCCACCGTCCAGGTATAGGAACCGGAGTCGGGAGTGCTGGCGACAAAGGTGCGATTGGAAACCCCGCCTTTATAGATGTCGAGAGCCACATTCTCGGAGAGGTTGCCAACCCAGCGGATGGTGACCACCTGGAAGCGCTGCCACACTTCCCCGCCGGCAGGGTAAGTCAACTGGAGCTGCGGCGGCACAGTCGTAAACGAAGCGGAGGCCCAATCACTCGTGCCGCCTTGATTGACGGTGCGGACGCGCCAGAAATACTGCGTATTGGGCAATGGGTTTTGCAGGGCATAACTGGCGCTGCCCAGGCCATTAGTGTCAAGCACAATGTTGGTAAAGCCGGCATCCGAGGCCACCTGGACTTCAAACCAGGCCACCAGACCCTGGGGCGACCAAGCGAGGGGGACCGGGGCTGCCTGGTTGACCTGGCTTTGGTCCGCCGGGCTGAGGATCGCTGGCACATACGGAGTCTCGGCCAAATCGGGGTAGCCGCAGATGAACTCGCCCAGTTGGGTCGTTGTCACCCGCAATATCTGCTTGGCCGCATCATAGGTGGTGGGCAGGGCCGAGAACTGCCCCTGGCCCGGGGTCAATCGCTGATAAACCGTCACTTGAGTCGGATCATGGATCATCGGGGTATCAAATACGTAATTGGTGTCGGGCAGGGTCAGGTCGAGTTCAGCTTGCAGGCCGGTCAGGTTGGAGCCCGAGAGCACGATATGCTCCATCAGCACTTGCGGCGCTTGGCCGGAGAACTGCGGAAAGCGGACGGCATCCAGCCAGTGTTGGACCACGAGCGCGTTTGAAGCCGCGCCGGTCAAAGTGTTGACGGTCACTGACACGGCCGCGTCGGGCGAATCGCAGGTCTGCCCCGACACAATGCCCTGATAAGTGGCGGAGCTAATCAGATCGGGGGTGTTCCATAACTGTTTGGTCACGCCATTGCCCAGCAGGAGGAGGCTGCTGCCCGGGGGGGTGCGATGGTCCATTTCGAAGACGACGCTGCCCGCGGGAGAAACCTCGGTGGCGATGGTTCCGCTGGTGGGTATGGCACACCCCCATCCGATCAGGGTGTTGCCGTTGGGGAATCTCTTGACCGAACCGGTGCAAGGGGCCGAGATGTCCGGGGTGTGCCGGAATTCCCATACCAGGGTGGCAATCTTATTGACCTCGTCCAGTTGGTATTCGACCGCGCGGGAGTAAGTCCGGTCGCTCGGGGTGACTCCGCCCCCAGAAATGTTGCCGTTATCGAAGTAAAGCAGGTTGCCGTTGGCCAGCCGGTGGATGTCATGCTGGCCCACCGTGTAGTAGGGGGCGTTTTGGGCATGCTCCCCAATGTAGGTGAATTGGTTCATTTTGCCCCCCAGGCGCCACATCACTTCCCCCGTTTGCCGGTTAATCTTCACGATCTCGGAAGTGGTGCGCAAGGAGGCGAGCAGATTGTTGTCGGTCGGGTCTAGGCTGACGGCGTTGATGTGCGCATAATCAATGGTCTGCTGGGTGAGGTCGTAAAACGAATTGGTAATCGCGATGTGATCGAAAGTGTGCCATTCAAAAACGAGCCGCTTGTTGGCGTCGATCTCCTGGATGATGTCACCCGTGACCGACGCGGCCGTTTTCCCGCCCGGGACCAGCGCGCTCATGTTGATCGTGCGCGCCTCGCTGCCGAACACCAACGCATGGCCGTTGGGCAGGAGCTTCATGTCGTGGTTGTCCACGGGGTAACCCAGGGTCGTGAAGCTATCGACTATGCTCAGGGTCTGGTCTTTCAAGTTGAAGTCGTCAGTGCCAGACACGGCATCAAAGCCCTGGGGCGTGACAAACCGGTAGAGCGTGTTAGTCTTGCTGTCAAAGAGGATATTGGTGCCGGTGTTGTCAAGCACGATATAGTAAAGCTTGGTCCCATCGGCGGTGCGGCCATCGATATTGCCAATCAAATCGCCCGGAGCCGCGCCGCCGTGGTTGGTGACAACTAGGTAGGGGTAGTCCGAAGGGATAAAGCTGGCTTGCGCAAGATGATAGCCGTTCATCGTCACCAGGGCCGTGTTGCTGGCGGCGCTGTCCACCCCTTGCCAGAAGTAAATCCGGTATCCCGTGTTGGTCACGGCGGTCAGTGAGACCAACTGTCCGGCGTTGTACCAGGGACCGACGGGGTTGTTTGTGATCGTGCCCGCTCCCGACGGTGTGATGCCGGTG
>JBEKUQ010000019.1:0-11833 GCA_049514835.1 Verrucomicrobiota bacterium
CGGCAGCGTCAAGGTGATGGACCCGGCGTTGGTCGGGCTGGCGGTCGAAGCAGGCATGGTGAAAAACCCGCCGCCGACCGTGGTGATGGCGGGAATTTGCAGGATGGCTCCGTTGGCCGTGACCCTGGCCCCGCTGTTGGTGAAGATAATGGTCAACTGGCCAGAATTCGTATTGACGGAGGCGGAGGTGAACTTCGGAACCGTGCTTAACGGCACCAGGTTGGTCTTGCCAAAGTTGGTGCTGACCGAAACGGGGAAGCTCAAAGGCGCGCTGAGATTGCCACCCGAGAAAGTCAGCAGCGATCCGGACACGATGGGGTTGGTGAGCGGCACGGAGTTTGACCACGGCGATCCCCGCACCGCCAGAGCGTCATTGGTGAATCCAGCCTTGAACAAACCGGAGGCGGAGGCCTTCCGAATCCAAGTCAAATAGCCGGAAGGAACAGGGGCGGCGGCCGGGTCGGCAAGACGGAGCTTTCCCCAGAGCAAACCGCTGTAGGAACCGGTGTAAGTAACTGGAAACACCGGGATCGAATTGTCTTCCCCAATCGGCACCACTTGCGAGAGAGGGGTGCCGTCGGCCAGCATGCCCTTGAGGGTGACGTTGGCGGTGGCCGGATTATTGGCCAGCAGCAAGTAGCCGTAGCCGGTCGGCGTGGTGATCGCGGAGGGGGGGCTGGGCGGGATCAGCACGGTGTAAGCCCTGGCGAAACTGCTGGAGTTGGTGAGACTGGCCACGAGGTACAAATAGGATGTCCACCCGTGCTGGATGGTTCCATTGGGCAGCAGGATGTTGTTGGTTCCGATGACCTCGCCGGTGATGGTCCGAGGCGGCAGTCTGTAGGCCTCCACCGCCATCTGCACCTTCACAGTGCCCTCCGCGGTGCGGATGATATTGGTGGCATTGCCTTCGGGCGTAAAGGTCCCCGAAATGCCCGGGCTGGACGCACCCAGCGACACGGTGGCGCTATAACTGCCGCCGGGGCCAAGAGTCAGCCCGCTAATGTAACCGGCGGTCTCCGCCGACACCCAAACCACATCGGAAGAAAACAGGCCGTTGTAATGTCCCGCCATCCAGGTGTAGATATTGGTGATGAAATTGGCGTTGAGCGTGGTGTCGTTCTCCATGATGAAGTGCAGCGTCTGGCCGTTGGTCGTGCCGGCCGTGCCGGTCCAATCGGTAAAGTAGCTGTTCGATCCCGGCGTGGCCGTGATGGAATAATCCTCCCCCACGTTCAGCATCGCGCCATCGGCTGGAACCGTGTCGCCGGGGATAAAGGCGGTTCCCTTCACCTTGCCATTGCCGCTGCCGCTGTTGGTGATCACCGTCAACCGGGCCGGCGATTTCCAGAAGAAGTGCAACGAAACGACGGCGGACGTGTTGCCCGAAAAATCCTGGCATTGCACCGCGAAGACGTTCGAGCCGGCCGGCGGCGAAAAGCCGGGCGAAAGGAAACTGACCGTCCAATTGGATACCGACCCGGTCCCGGCGGTCAACACCGCCGAATTGCTCATCGTCGCCGCCCCGTTCATATTGGTAATCCAATAAGTGACGTTGCTAATCAGCACAAAGCCGCCGGGGGCGCTCTCCGAGGCCGTTCCTTTGAACGTCACCGGCTCGTTGGTGCGCGCGCCGGCGGGCGGCGAAGAGATCGTCACGGTCGGCTTGAAGGTGTCCACCTTTACGGTGACGATGGAAACGCGGCTTGTGACCGAGGCAATGGAGTTGGTCACGATCACCGAGTAACTGGCGCTGTCGTTGGTGGAGGCGGGGTTGATCACCAGATTGCTGTTGGCAGACCCGGAGATAAGACCGGGAACATCGCTCAGGTTGACGTTATTAGAGGTCCACTGATAAGTGAGGGCGGACCCGGTGGCCACGACCTTCAAATTCAGCGGCTGGCCCTGTATAATGCTCACCGTGGCCAACGGCTGGGTGTTGATGATGGGCCCCTGGCGGACGATCAACACCGCCACCATGCTGGTCGCCTTGCCAAAGGCGTTGGTCACCACCACCGAGTAACTGCCCGTATCCGCCAGCGCCAGGGCCGACAGCGTGAGCTTGTTCGACGTGGCCCCGGTCACCCGGCCTCCGCTGGCCAGCGGCATGGTCATGTTCTTAAACCAGTGATAACTCAAGGGCAGGGTGCCGCCGCCCGAGACCGTCAGCGTCACGTTGGACCCGACCAGACCATTCGTGCCGTCAGGCGAAACGACCAGATTGTTGGCGTTGGGCGCGATACCCACCGTGACCCGCGAAAGCAGGCTGGTGACGCCGGTGTAAGCATTGGAGACGGCGACATAATAATTGCCGCTGTCGGCGGCGGAGGCCGTGCTGATCACCAAATTGCTGGTGGCAGAGCCGGAGATGGTCTCGCCATAGTTGCCCGGGCCGTCCGTCAAGGGAATGTTGTTGGCCACCCATTGCCAAGTGAGGGTGACGCCGGGCGGATTAGTGGCGCCCACACTCAAACTCAGCGTCTGGCCCTGCGCAATCAGCGCCGGAGTGGCCGGCTGCTTGGTAATGGTGGGCGGGGGGACGACGATGAGCACCGCCGGGGGCGTGCTGGTGATGCTGCCGTAATTATTTTTGACAACCACCGTGTAACTGCCCGCATCCCCCAAAGTCAGCCCCGACAAGGTAAGGTCCTCCGTGGTTGCGCCGGTGATATGGGTGCCGCTGTTGGACAACGGGGTTCCATTCTTTCTCCACTGATAGCCCAACGTCCCGGTGCCACTGGCCGACACCGTCATGGTAAAGCCGGCTCCCAGCCCCTCAGTCCCGCCGACGGGTGAAGTGCTGACGGACGGAGGGTAATCGCCATTGAGGACGTTGCCGCTGAGACTGAACAGCGTGCCGTTGCCGTAGAACCCGCCGTCGGGAGCGACGCCATACAGCGCGCTGGCCCCTTTGATCAACCCGGTGTAAAAAGTGGGGTAGTAGTCGTAGTAATAGCCGCCATTGTTGCCGCTCTGCTTGCCCAGGCCCTTGTCAAACCACACCTCGAAGCAGGGTCTTCCGCCCAGCGGGTATCTGAAGATGGTCCCATACCGATTGGCCCCGCCGGAAGAGGTCATGCCATACAACGCCCCGTCGCCCGCCTGCACCAGCGCCCCGATGGGGTTGTAGCCGTCGAAACGACATTCATTGAAGGAGAACAAATTCGTAAAATTGCGATTCGTGTCAATACAATAAAGAAACCCATCCCCCCGCCCGCTGGAACTTCTGGAAATGTTGTCCCCGCCGTATTGGGTGGTCCCGTAAAAAATCCCGTTGGCCCCCTGCACCGCCGGGTTGATGCCCAGCGCGATCGGCATGCCATGGATGTCGTACATCACCGGAAATGAATAACCGGTGTTGATCGTGCCACTGTTTCCGTTGGGAATAAACTGGAACAGGCTGCCCGCCCCGTAGTCCCCGCCAAATTGGGTCGCGCCATAAAAATAGTTGTCCGCGCCTTGTATCATCCCGCCGGCCCAGGCGCCATAGGCCATGGGATTCACCTGCGTCGAGGAAGGAAACGAAGCCAGCGTTGTGAAAGTGCCTTCGCCGCTGGCAAAACTTGATGGCGGAGTGAATCGGAAAATAGCGCCCTCGCCATTGTCGCCGCCCCAGGGCGTGGTGCCATAGAAATTCAAGTCTTTGCCCAGCACCAGCGGGTTGCCGCCTCGAAGGTTGCCACTGTCCTGGTTGCCGAAGGTGTACATGGTCTTGAGGATGCCAGTTGTGTTGATCTTGAAGATAGTTCCCTGGTTGTTGCCGTTGGTGCCGCCGTATGAGGTGGTGCCATAAAAGCTGCCGTCGTTTCCCAAAGCCAGACTGCTCGGAAAGCCGCCATACAACGGAGAGCCATACTGATTGGTCGCCCCGCCAAATGAGTAAAGCAGCGTGAAGCCCCCATTGATCTTCGCCTGGAAGAACGCGCCATAACCCCAGTTGCCGCCATACATCGTCGTGCCATAAAAATTGCCGTCCGTGCCCTGTATCGCCCCGGTCAGCATGCCCAGATTGACATTCTTGCCCACCGTGCTGACCACTTGGCACGTCAGGCCCGGCACAGCCAACTGCGCCTCAGCGTGGAAGGCCTTGAGGAAGCCCTGATCCAGGTTTCTCTGCCTCAACCCGGTCAGCACTCCGCCCAAATTCGTGTCCGGAAAACTGTCCCAGATAAATGTAAAACTATTGCTCGTCAGCGTCGGCAGCAACGACCGCACATTGAAGCCGTTGTTGAAAAAGGCCCCCATTGAGACGGTATGATTGGTCAAACCCCTGAGCAGTCCATACAGAGGCGCGTTGGAAATGGCGCCCGCCTCCGCCGCCGGCGTCCCGCCGAAAGGGGTCGTCAACGAACTCCCCAGGTCCGCTAGGAAGAGGCGAAAATTGGCTTCCGCGTTCACATCGTTCGCATTCGTCATGTCCAGATTGAACAAAAAGCGCTGGCCCGGCTGGCGGTTGCGGATGAATTGCGACGCCGTCATGTAGCAGTGGATGGCGTTGGTGAACGCCGCGCGCGAGGGCGCCAGATCGCCGGGGTTGGCGATGGTCAGCAAAGCGGGATTGGCGTCCAATACCGCTTTAACCGACTTGTCCGTCATCACAATGTTCGACACCGCCCCAAACTGGGCGTCCAAATTCCAGCTATGGAGCGTGTAGCCAAAAACCGTGGCCGCGCTCAAAATGGCCCGCAACATCTGCACGTCGCCGTAATCAATCGTCACATCCGAAAAATGCGTCACGCTGCCCGGCATGAACAAGGGGATGAAGGTTGATTCGCTGATCTGCGCCAGGTTGGTCTCCGACGCCCCCAGCGCCGGAATAATGTCGTTGCGGATTTCCGCGGTGAATTCGTCGGCGTTCAGGTTGCCGTAAACCTTCAATTTCCCGTTGCTGTTGGTCGCCGGCCTGGGCTGAAAGACATAAACGTTGGTGGTCCGCGCAATTTGCAGCCGGTTCAGGAAATTGCTCCCCGTCGGATCGGTGGGCAGCGCCAGCAGGCGCGTCAGCGCCAGATAGACGTCCGCTCTCGGGTCCGTCGGCGCATTGGCGAATTCAGTTACCGCCCGGTTGATGTTGGTGTATCTCAAATCATTGGTGCCGGCGTTGTACTGCGCCCACACGGCCGGGCAGGCCCCGAGCAGCAAGGAAACAAGGATGGCTTTGCAGGTTTTCATTTTGATGCGGTGTTGATTGCGGTTGGGTTGGGGGTTTGAGAAATGTTGTCGAAAAGGAAAGTGTTGGTGGTGGAAGGCGTGGTGTGCAAGATGACCTCGCCGGCCCGCGCCCCGGCCACCTCCAGCGTCGCGCTCGCCGCCCGAAATTCGTTTGTGCCGGAAATCAGCCGCACTCCGTCTTCCAGTTCCCACCGGTTATTGTCCAAAAACAGCAGGCGTCCGGCTTCCAGCCGGTGGGTGGGCGAAGCCACCAATTTGACGCCGCGCAATTCCACGTGCTTGCCGGCGTCCCCGCCAAGCCAGGAGGGCAGGCGGGCCAGGTTCTTCGCCGCCTTCTCCGCGTCCTTGGCCTCGTAGGTTACCCCCTCCAGCACCGCCACCGGCAAGGCGCCGATGTGGAAAAAACCCCTCTTTTCGTACTCCGTATAAACCTTGTCCACGCTAAGCACCGCGTAAAGGGATTTGTCCGGCTGGCTGTAACGCGGAATGACCAGGTGCTGCGCCCCGCCCGCCGCCTGCATCCAGTCCACCACCGCCTGTCCGCGCGCGGGGAGAAGGAAAAAGGAGGCCAGCCCGAAGAGGGCCATCCTGACGTTCATTTTCATTGGTTTTCGAACCGGTCCACCAACGCTCAAGGAAATATCGCGATGACTGTGGCCCCGCGCCCCGGCCATTGCAAGCCCAAAATGGCACAAAATGCCTGGCGGATTTCCCGCTGCCAGTTTGGCCGACGGAGTTTTTTGACGAAAAGCGCCGGGTGATGTATGAACAAGAATATGAGCACGAAATCTTACGCCGCCCAAGCCGCCACCTCGCCTCTGGCTCCGTTTTCCATGCAAAGACGCGAGCCTTTGCCGGGCGATGTCGCCATTGAGATCCTCTTTTGCGGAGTTTGCCATTCGGACCTCCACCAGGCGCGGGACGAATGGCACAACACGGTTTATCCCTGCGTTCCCGGCCACGAAATCGTCGGGCGCGTCACCCGCGTCGGCGGCAAGGTGAAGAAATTCAAGCCGGGCGACCTTGCCGCGGTCGGCTGCATGGTGGATTCCTGCCGCAAATGCGCCAGTTGCCAGCGGGACCTGGAGCAGTTTTGCGAACAAGGCATGACTCTCACCTACAACAGCCCCGACCCACACAGCGGCGGCGTCACTTACGGCGGTTACTCCGAAAACATCGTGGTGGATGAAGCCTTCGTCTTGCGCGTGCCGAAAAACCTGGACCTGGCCGCCGCCGCTCCGCTGGTCTGCGCCGGCATCACCACCTATTCACCGCTGCGGTTCTGGAAGGTGGGCAAAGGGCAGAAGGTCGGGATCGTCGGCCTTGGCGGGTTGGGGCACATGGGGGTGAAATTTGCCCATGCCTTCGGCGCCGAGGTGGTGCTGTTCACCACTTCGCCCGGCAAGACCAAAGACGCGCTGCGCCTGGGCGCGAACCAGGTCGTCCTTTCAAAAAATGAAGCCGAGATGAAGAAACATGCCAAGACCTTTGATTTTATCCTCGATGCCGTGGCCGCCAGCCACGACCTCGATGCGTATCTGAACCTGCTGAAACTGGACGGGACGCTCGCGATGGTCGGCGCGCCCGAACATCCGTTGCCGGTCGCGGTTTTCAACCTCATCCTGCCGCGCCGCAAATTCACCGGTTCCCTCATCGGCGGCATCGCCGAAACGCAGGAAATGCTCGATTTCTGCGGAAAGCACGCCATCGTCAGCGACATCGAACTGATCGGCATGGCCCAGATCAACCAGGCTTACGAACGCATGCTCAAAGGCGACGTCAAGTTTCGCTTTGTCATTGACATGGCAACGTTGAAAAAGGCGGCCTGACCAGACCCGCCCGCCTGTTTCCAGTTGCCGGATTGCCCCGCCGCATTTAGAATAGGGGCGTGAAATCGCTGTCCCAAGCAGCCGTCCGCCCAATCCGCCAACGGAGAAACATCCCATGAATTCCCATTTCAACCGCCGCCAGTTCCTCAAACGTTCCGCTCTCGCCGCCGGCGCCCTGGCGCTGGCTCCAGCCGGGCTGCTCCGGGCCCAGGCCGCCGCCAAACGCACCGCGGTGGACGAAGTAATCCTCGGCCAGACCGGCCTCAAACTCAGCCGCCTCGGCATGGGCACCGGCAGCGGCAACGGCTTTGCGCAAACCGCCCTGGGCCGCGACGGCTTCACCAAACTCGTCCATTACGCCTTTGACCAGGGCATCCGCTACTTCGACTGCGCCGAAGCCTATGCCACCTTCCAGTGGCTGGGTGGCGCCATCAAGGGCCTCCCCCGCGAAAAGCTCTTCCTCCAGTCCAAAATCGGCGGCAAACCGGCCGACATCCTCGCCGCCATTGACCGCCATCGCAAGGTCTATGACACCGATTATGTTGACAGCATGCTTGTCCATTGCATGGTCAAAAACGGCTGGACTGACGAGTGGAAGCTCATCCTGGAAGGCTTCGACCAGGCCCGGGAGAAAAAGTGGATTCGCGCCAAGGGCGTCTCCTGCCACAGCCTCCCCGCCCTGCGCGCCGCCACCGCCTCGGACTGGACCCAGGTCCACCTCGTCCGCCTCAACCCCCAGGGCCGCCGCATGGACGGCATGGAGGAAGTGATGTGGCCCCCCACCGACCCCGGCCACGAGGTCGCTCCGGTGCTGGACGAATTGAAAAAAATGCGCGCCAAGGGCCGCGGCGTCATCGGCATGAAAATCATCGGCAACGGCGAGTTCGTCAAAGCCGAGGACCGCGAAAAATCCATCCGTTTCGCCATGTCCCGCCCGGAACTGGACGCCGTGGTGATCGGCTTCAAGAGCACCGACGAAATTGACGAAGCCATCAAGCGCATGAACGCCGCCCTGGCCGCGCCGGCCTGACAGCCGATTTAAGAATCACGTCGCCCACAGATATGAAGAAGTGCGGATATTGCGGTCACGAGAACCCGGACGATGCCGCCTTCTGTTCCGGCTGTGGCACGGACGAGTTTGAGACGCATGCTCCAGCCGAGACCGTCCAGCCGGACGATCAAAATGATCTCGTCCTGCTGACCACCTGCCGGATGTTGGCCGACGCAGATCTGATCGTCAGCAGACTGGCCGGTGCCGGCATTGGCGCCTTCATTCCGGACGAGTTTGTCATGCAGAACGCCGGCTTCAATCCGAATGAGTTCGGCTTTCTTCGAGTCCAGGTGCGCCGCCGAGATTTTAACAGCGCGAAAGAGTTGCTCTCAGCTCCCGAACCGGGCGCCTGAATTTTTCGGAACCTCGCGGCAGCCGGTCGCGCCCTCCGACATCGCTTCGATTTCATGGTGAATGCGTTCCGCTCACGAACGCCGCCAGCGCATAAATCAAGGCCGAGTTCCAGTTGATCGCGATCTCGTTGACACGGTAATTGGCCTGCACGTCCTCCCAACTCAGCGCTCCGGGATTGGACCCTCCCACCAAATAGCCGGGCCACGGCTCCGCCAAATTCTGCGCCCCGGACCGGCGGTCGTGCGGATGCAGCGGCGGCTGGAATCCGACGCCCGTCACGAAGGAGCGCCCGTAGTAATTCCGCCCGAACAGATGCCCCAGCGCGTCCAGGCTCGCCGTCTCGTACTCCGGCTTGGGCGAGAGCCGCCGCGCCGCCTGCAACAGCACCACCTGCCGCGCCACCACTCCGTTGCCGCCCCACGAGTAGGCCGTCCCCGCCGGCCGCGCGTAACCGTGCGCGTCGCGCGCGCTCACCAGCCGGTCCGCCGCCGCCAGCAGATTGGTCCGCAGCAGGCCGGCCAGCGTTCCATCCCGGCCCGCCCGCGCCGAAAACAGGTAGGTCAGTTCCCCCAGGTTCTTGACGTTGCCATAATCCCACTGCGTGTCAAATACACCGTTGACCGCCCGCGCGCGCGTCTCCAAATCCCGCAGGCAGTCCGCGTCGCCGGTCGTCTCCCACAATTCCGCCGCCGCCCAGAGCCGCCCGTCGCCGTCCCGCACCTGGTAGGTTCCGGTCGTAAACTGGGATTGGTCGGCGCGATGATCCTCCGGGTGCGCCTGGAGAAACCGGTAGCTCTTCCACGCCGCTTTCAGGCATTGCTCGGCGAACTCCGGCTCGAAGGGCCGGTAATCCCGCGCCGCCATCGCCATCATGGCCGCGAATTGCGCCGTGGCCGCGCTGCCCCACGGCGTGAAATAACGCGGCGTCTCTTCCGCCTCCGGCAGGATGAACCCGCCGAAGCCGCGCGTTGAAACCTTGTGATAGACCGAGCCGTCGCCCGCCTGCATCGTCAGCAGCCATTCCAGTTCCCATTGCACTTCCGTCAAGTATTCGGGCGTCCCGGCGCGCGCGTCCGGCAGATGCAGCGCCACGCCCCGGATGGCCGGCCCGAACTCCTCCCACGCCCGCAGCATCACCCCCACCGTCACCCCGGCGTTGACCACGTATTTGTTGTAGTCCCCCGCGTCGTGCCAGCCCTTGGTCGAATTCGAGTTGACATGTCCCCCGCCCACGAAATCCAGCCACGCGTCGTGGGTGTGGCAGGCGGCGTGCTCATACACGATCCCGTGGTTGGTGGACGACACCGCCATGCCGCACCGCCAGAGATACATCCCCCGCATCACCGTGTAAAAAGGCTCGTTGTAAATGTCCGTTCCAATGCGGAACGGGGCCGAGCGCCCGACGCCCGGCGCTTCCAGTTGAAACACGCCCGGTTCGCGCCACGCCGAAAAATCCGCCGTGTACAAATCCTCCTCGGTGTCCGGATTGTGCCGCGGGCCGGCCACCGTGTTGCTGAAAACCGCCTGGCCGTCGCCGGGCCGCACCAGCGTGAAATAGCGGCACGCCGCCGCGATCGTCGCCTGCTTCGGCTCCCCCGGCAAAAAGCCAATGGTGTTCAGGCGGATGGCCGTGGTTTGGGCCTGGACCGCTTCGCCGGCCAAAAGCAACATCGCGCACAGCGTCTTCAGCCGTTCCGGGCCGGTCCGGCCGGCGGGGCGGGGATTTCTCATAGATGGTTCCAGACCTTAAACCCCACGCCCTCCTGTGCAAGAGATATCTTCTGCTGCCATGCCGCCGCCGCCGGAAAAACCGCGAAGAATTGCTTTGCAATAGCTGCGTTTGGCGTTAAGTAATCGGCATGTCAGATCCTCAGCAACGCGGCGAACGGGTGTATAAGGGAATCGCCGTCTCCGCCGGAATCTGCCACGGCAAGGTGATGGTCCTGCGCCGCGCCCCGGTGGAAGTGCCGCAATACCAGGTGCCGGAGGCGGAACTGCTCGCCCAGGTGCAACGCCTCCAACAGGCCCTGCTCGAAACCCGCCAGCAAATCCTGGAGGTGCAACACCAGGTCAGCCAGGCCCTCAACGCCAAGGACGCCAGCATCTTCGACGCCCATCTCCTCGTCCTGGAAGACCCCACCCTGATTGAATCGGTCACGCAATTGATTCAGCAGAAAAAAGTCAACGCCGAGGCCGCCTTCCATGAATTCGCCGAGAAGTATCAGGCCACCCTCCGCGCCATCAACGACCCCTATCTGCAGGAACGCGCCACCGACATGCGCGATGTCACCTCCCGCATCCTCGATAATTTGATGGGCCGCCGCCCGCAGCACGACCGGCCGCCTCCGACCGAGCCGTGCATTCTCATCGCCGAAGATTTGCCCCCCTCCGAAGTCGCCCTGCTCAATCGCCAGAACACCCTTGGCTTCGCCACCGATGTCGGCAGCCGCACTTCCCACAGCGCCATCATGGCCCGTTCCCTGGAAATCCCCGCCGTGGTGGGATTGCAGTCCGCCAGCCAGAAAATCCAGAGCGGCGACATCGCCCTGCTCGATGGTTACGGCGGCCTGGTCATTGTCAATCCTTCCGAGCAGACCTTGTTTGAATACGGCAAGTTGACCCAGCGCCGCGTCTCCATGGAGGACAAGCTCCACGAGCTGCAATTCCTCCCCGCCGTCACGCTGGATGGCAAGGAAATCGTCCTCTCCGCCAACATCGAACAACTCGGCGACCTGGAGGCCGTCCGGTTTCACGGCGCCGAGGGCGTCGGCCTGTTCCGCACCGAATACTTGTTCATCAACCGCGAATCCCCTCCCACCGAGGAAGAGCAGTTCCAGGTCTATCGCCAGTTGGCCGCCGCCTTGAAACCCCATCCTGTCATCATCCGCACCCTCGATCTGGGCGGCGACAAATTCCTTTCCCATCTCAAGCTCCCCGTCGAGATGAACCCCTTTCTCGGCTGGCGCGCCATCCGCTTCTGCCTGGAGGAACGCGAAATCTTCCGCGCCCAACTCCGCGCCATTCTCCGGGCCGGCACCGAACAGAACGTCAAGCTCATGTACCCCATGATCTCCGGCCTCGGCGAACTGGAACAGGCCAACGCCTTGCTGGAGGAATACAAGGAGGAACTGCGCAAGGAGAACATCCCCTTCGATCCCAACCTCCACGCCGGCGCCATGATCGAAATCCCCTCCGCCGCCCTGGCCGCCGACGCCCTGGCCCGGCGCTGCCAATTCTTCAGCCTCGGCACCAACGATTTGATCCAATACTCCCTGGCCGTGGACCGCTTGAACGAAAAAATCGCCCATCTTTACCAGCCCACCCATCCCGCCGTCGTGCGCCTCATCAAAATGACCGCCGACGCCGCCCACCGCGCCGGCATCTGGTGCGGCCTGTGCGGCGAAATGGGCAGCGATCCCGCCCTCAC
>JBEKUQ010000020.1:0-11801 GCA_049514835.1 Verrucomicrobiota bacterium
TGTGCCCGGCTTCAATTGGTTCGTCAAATACGCAGTTGGTTGACGGAGCCGCCAGTTTCGTCTTGCGAGGGGCGGGCTGGATTTGTTAATAATGCATCACAATTTTATGGCAGCGATTGGCCGCTTTCAAAAAGGCGACGAGATTTTTTACGCGAAGGTCGTGGACGGAGAGCTTTTCCGCCTGCGCGGCGACGTCTTTGGCTCGCCGTCGTTCGATAAAAAGCGCATTTCCTTCAAGGGCTTGAAAACGTTGACGCCGGTGGCGCCGTCGAAGGTCATCGCCATTGGCCTCAATTACGCCGATCACGCCCGCGAGACGGGCAAAACGCTCCCGAAAGAGCCGCTCTTCTGGCTCAAAGCGCCCACGTCGGTCCTTCCCGATGGCGGGAAGGTCGAGATTCCCTTTCCGCAGCACCGCACCGATTACGAGGCGGAGCTGGCCATCGTCATCGGGCGCCGGGTGCGCAACGTCACGGCCACGGCGGCGGCGCGGTATATATTTGGATTCACGGCGGCCCAGGACATCAGCGACCGGACGATCCAGCATGGGGAGAGCCAATGGGCGCGGGCCAAATCGTTCGACACCTTTACGCCGCTGGGGCCGTATGTGGAAACCAAGGCGGACCCGTCGGATTTGACCCTCCAGTTGTTCCAAAACGGGCAGCTTCGCCAGAATTCCAATACCAGCCAGCTCATTTTCAATTGCTTCCAGGTGGTCAGTTTCGTCTCCACCAACATGACGCTGTTGCCGGGGGACGTCATCCTCACCGGCACGCCGAGCGGGGTTGGGCCGATCCAATCGGGCGACCGGCTGGAGGTGCGAATCCAGGGGCTGGCGCCCTTGGTCAACACGGTCAAGTAAAGCGGCCGCCGCCACTCGGAATCACCCCTATAATTATGCGCTGGAGCCAGGCTTTTATCCCGACCCTCAAAGAAACCCCCGCGGAAGCGGAAATCATTTCGCACAAGCTGCTCTTGCGGGCCGGCTTGATGCGCAAGCTCACCGGTGGGCTTTACACGTTCCTGCCCCTGGGCTTGCGCGCCTTGCGCAAGGTGGAACAAATCGTCCGCGAAGAAATGGACCGGGCCGGCGCGCTGGAAGTGCTCATGCCCGCCCTGCAACCGCCGGAAATCTGGCAGCAAAGCGGCCGCTACGAATCCGCCAAGGGCGTCCTGTTCAAGGCCTTCGACCACGCGAAAAAGGAATGGGTGCTCGGCCCCACCCACGAGGAGGCCGTCACCACCATGTTCGCCGGCGAGATGAGTTCCTACCGCCAGTTGCCCAAAAACTTCTATCAAATCCAGACCAAGTTCCGCGACGAAATCCGCCCCCGCTTCGGCCTCATGCGCACCCGCGAATTCATCATGAAGGACGCCTACACCTTCGACGCCACCGACGAGGCCTGCGCCGTCGCCTACCAAAAAATGTTTGACTCCTACACCCGCATCTTCCAGCGTTGCGGCCTCCAGGCCATCGCCGTCGAGGCTGACACCGGCGTCATGGGAGGAAAATTTTCCCACGAATTCATGGTCCCCGCCGAAACCGGTGAAAACGAAATCGTTTCCTGCGAAGCCTGCCACCACTCCGCCAGCATCGAAAAAGCGTCCAGCCGTGTTGCCAAAACCCAGCCCGCCGCCGCTCCTTCCTTCGCCGCTCCCGATCAATTCCCCACCCCGGGCGTCGTCACCATTGACGCCCTGGCCGCCGCCCCTTTCCTGGTTCCGGCGGATCGCCAGATCAAAACCCTTGTTTATATCGTCGCTGACAAACCCGTTCTCATCCTCCTGCGCGGCGACCATCAGCTCAACGAGGCCAAACTCATCGGCGCGTTGGCGACCGCGACCTTCCGCCCCGCTGAACCGGAGGAGATTTTCGCCGCACTCCACGCCCATCCCGGCAGCCTCGGCGCCGTTGGCGTAAAAAACCTTCCCGTTTACGCCGATGAAACCTTGCAAGGCACCACCGGCATGACCACCGGCGCCAACGAAGACGGCTTCCATCTGCGCCACGTTGACATGGCCCGCGACATCCAGGTCAATGGGTGGGGCGATCTGCGCCTCGTCCAGGCGGGCGAACCCTGCCCCCACTGCGGCCAACCCCTCGCCATTCGCCGCGCCATCGAAGTCGGCCATCTTTTCAAACTCGGCACCAAATACAGCAAGGCCCTTAACGCCGTGTACCTCGACGAGTCCGGCAAACAGCAACCCGCCATCATGGGTTCCTACGGCATCGGCATTGCCCGCACCATGCAGGCTGTCATCGAGCAATCCCACGACAAGGACGGCATCATCTGGCCCATCGCCATCGCCCCGTACACCGTTTGCCTGACGCCCCTGAGCGTCGCCCCCGACAGCGCCGTCATGCAAGTCGCCGAAAAAATCTACGCCGGCCTCATGGCCAGGGGCGTGGACGTCATCATGGACGACCGCGACGAACGTCCCGGCTTCAAATTCAAGGACTCCGAGCTGGTAGGTTTCCCCATTCGTCTGGCCATCGGCGAAAAATCCCTCGCCAAAGGCGGCGTCGAACTGAAGCGCCGCGGCGGGGAGATGACATTGGTAAAAACGGAGGACGCCGTACCCAAAATCCTGGAACTGCTCCAGGCCTGAGTCATCTCGCGCCCGCGCCGGAAAAGGATTTTTGGCCCACGTGCAAAATAGGCCCAACAATACCACCATTGCCGCCGGCCTGTTCTTGGCCGTCTTTTTATGGGGCGCCAGCAACGCCGCCATCAAATTCATCCTCAAAAGCTGGCCGGCCAATTTCACCGGCAGCACGCGGTTCCTGGCCGCGGGCGTCATTCTCGTGGCCCTGCTCCGCTGGACAAAACTGTTCGGCGAAACTCATCCTGTGTCGCCGGCCCTGAACCGCCGCCTGTGGTGGCGCGGCGGGCTGAGCCTGGGCGTTTACATTGTCATGTTCAACTGGGCCTTGAAGCTCACCGCCCTGTCGCATGTCGTGCTTTACCTCGGCGCTGCGCCCGTCTGGGCCTTGCTCTGGGAAGGGCGGCCCGAAAGAACCTGGAAATCCGCCCAGCGTTACGCCGCCGCCGCGCTCGCCTTCTGCGGCGTTCTCATTCTGATCTGGCCCGCCCTTCGTTCCGGCAAGGGCAGCCCCACCGGCGAACTGCTCGGCTTCGCTTGCAGCCTGCTCTGGACCAATTTTGGCGTCCAATGCCACGCCTTGGGCCGCGACCTCAGCGGCGCGGAAGTCACCGCCCACTCCTTCTGGCGCGCCGGCCTCATCCTCGCTCCGTTTGCCGCCGCCGAACTGTTCACCCAGCCCGCCCCCATCCGCGCCAGCCTGATCCTCGCCCAGTTGGTTTGCGTGCTGGGCGGCAGCGTGGTCACCTTCGCAATCTGGAACAGCGCCCTGCGCCTTTGGCCGACCAGCCGCGTTTATTTGTTCAACAACTTGGTTCCGATCAGCTCCTGCGCCTGGGCCTATTTCTGCCTCGGCGAACAACTCACCGGCACCTTCTGGCCTGCCATCATCCTCATCGGCGCCGGCGTCTTGCTCGGTCAGGCCAACCTCGAAAAATTCTTCGGCCGCCTTTGGCTCCCAAGCGAATAAGGTTTATATTGCTCCCGCAAGATGAAACCGCAACACGTTCGTCTCTTTGTCAAAACCGGCTGTGGTTGGTGCCGCGATGCCAGCCAATGGCTCGACGCCAAAGGCATCCGCTACGACCGCATTGACGTGACCTCCAACCGCGCCGGCCGCCAGGAAATGCTCCAGCTTTCCGGTCAGACTCTCGCGCCCGTCCTCCAGGCCGATGGCCGCATTCTGGCCGACTTCGACACCGGCCAATTGACAACATTCTGGCGGCAATTCGAGCAAGAATCATGAACACCGCTGACACACCGCCTCAAGCCCGCCCGCGCCTGCCCGGCTGGCTCCGCTTCCAACTGCCCGTCAACCACGGCTTCAGCCAGACCCGCGCCCTGCTCGACGAGCTCAAACTCCACACCGTTTGCCAGAGCGCCAAATGCCCCAACCATTGGGAATGCTGGAGCCGGAGCACCGCCACGTTCATGATCGCCGGCGACCACTGCACCCGCGCCTGCGGCTTTTGCGCCGTCAGCACCGCCAAACCGCTTCCCCTGGAAACCGACGAACCCGCCCGCGTCGCCGAAGCCGCCCGCCGCATGAACCTCAAGCACGTCGTCATCACCGCCGTGGCCCGCGATGATCTTCGCGATGGCGGCGCCGCCCATTTCGCCCGGACCGTCGAGGAAGTCCGCCGGCTCAATCCCCGCACCGTTATCGAAGTCCTTGTCCCCGATTTTCTGGACAACGACGACGCCATTGCCTGCGTCCTCGCCGCCCGCCCGCACATTTACAATCACAACCTCGAAACCGTCCGCCGCCTCACTCCGGCCGTCCGCCACCGCGCCACCTACGATCGTTCCCTCAGCGTCCTGGCCAAGGTCAAAGCCCGCAAAGGCGGCGCCATTGTCACCAAATCCGGTTTGATGCTGGGCCTGGGCGAAACCGAGGAGGAACTTTTCACCGCCCTGGCCGATCTGCGCCGCGCCGGCTGCGATGTTCTGACCCTCGGCCAATACCTGCAACCGACCCTGCGTCACTTGCCCGTCGTGGCCTTCATCTCCCCGGCCCGTTTCGCCCAGTACAAGAGCGTGGCCGAACAACTCGGTTTCCTGTTTGTCGCCAGCGGCCCGATGGTCCGCAGTTCCTACCACGCCGACGAATTCAACCTGCCGGCCCCGCCGATTTGAACTGGAATCGGTGAACTAATGCCTCAGCTTTTGGTGGCAGGGCGCGCACTCCGTGCGCGCCGCGGCGGGCAGCGGAGTGGCGCCCTGCTTTCCCGCCTTGCCTGTTTAAACAGAATCTCCCGAAAGCCGGACATTTTTAT
Source organism: Verrucomicrobiota bacterium (assembly GCA_049514835.1). Lineage (GTDB taxonomy): Bacteria > Verrucomicrobiota > Verrucomicrobiia > Limisphaerales > Palsa-1400 > JBEKOF01. The sequence goes on from JBEKUQ010000020.1 coordinate 4,881, forward strand.
TCTTCATTTTGCATTTTGCCTTCTGCATTTTGCCTTCATGACGACCTTCTCTCCGCTGCCCCGCTCCTTTTTCGCGCCCTCCGCGCGGGTGGTCGCGCGGCGTCTGCTCGGCCATTGGCTGATCCGCCGCACCCCGGCTGGATTTTGCGGCGGGCCCATCGTCGAAACCGAAGCCTACCTGCACGACGATCCCGCCTCCCACGGATTCGGCGGCGCAACCGCGCGCAACCGCGCCATGTACGGACCGCCGGGTCGCGCCTACGTCTATTTCATCTACGGAAACCACTTTTGCGTGAACGCCGTTTGCCGCGCCGCCGGGAAGGCGGAGGCCGTGCTGATCCGCGCGGTCGAAGCCCAATTTGGCCTGGAAATTCTCCGTCAAAACCGGCCCGGACACGCCGACCTTCAATTGACCAACGGTCCGGGAAAACTCTGCGCCGCCCTGGCCATCGGGCGCGAACTCGACGGCGCTGATTTGTGCGACCCCGCCTCCCCGCTCCTCCTGGCCCGCCATCCAAACGTGGTGACCTTCCGCCGCTCGCGCCAACCCCTGCTCGTCTCCAGGCGCGTCGGCATCACCAAAGCGGCCGATCTGCCGCTGCGTTTCTCCTTGGAAGGCAGCAGTTGCGTCTCCCGGCGCATCGCGGATAAACCCGCCACGGTAGGGCGAGACTCCGTCGAGCCGTGACTCGATTTCTTTCACCATTCACTAGTCTCAATTCACGATTCGCCCTGCCGGGCTGGAAAGGCGGACCAAAGTCCTGCCACCCCGCCCGCGCCATTTCACGTCAGGGCTTGGTCCGGGCGGATGCCGCCCTGGTTCCATTCGGGAATCTTCATGCGCAGGCTCATCCACTTGCTCGCCCGCTTGAACATGCTGGAGCAGCCCAGCACCGTGATGTGGCCCTGCGGCAGGCTCCACAGTTCCGGATTGCCCCACGCCTGCCACAGCTCCTGCGTCGTGTCCGCCGGCACAAACACATCGTGCTCCGCTTCCACCAGCAAGACAAATCCCCGCGTCAATTTCGGTTTGTGCGACGCCAGGTTCAACCGGCTCAAATCCATCGGCCCCTTCTTCAGCGCCTCCCGGATCGGCCGGCAGAACGCCACCTCGTCAATCATACGATCCATCCGCGATACCGGCGTGATCAGCACCGCGCACGTCAGCTTGTCATTATAGCACGCCGCCAGCCCCGCCATCCACGCCCCCAGCGACAGACCCAGCAGCGACACGCGCGGACACCCCTGTTCCAGCAACCATTTCACCACCGCATTGATTTCCGCCAGCGCCTGATGCGTCGCCTCCATCGTCCGCCCGAGGTCCTCCGACACAAAATTCCGCGCCGCCCCGTGCCGCGGCCGGCGCTGAAAATGATACGGCAGCTCAAACATCATCGAATTGATGCCGCGCCGGTTGAAGCGCCGCGCCAGCCAGGGGAAGCGGTAACGGTAGCCCCACCGGTCGTTCCAGCCGTGCAACATCACCACCGCCGGCCGTTTCCGCCAATGCCGCCCGCAGCGCGACATCCGCCCCCGCACCAGGTTGTTTTCCGCCGCCCCCGTCACCACCGGCGACGGAAATTGGAAATTCTTCCCGCCCGTGAACGAAATCGCCGCCGCCGGCCCGCTCTCCGCGAAGAAACCCGGCGACTCGATCAACTGCCGCGCCTGCTCCAGGTGGGGATCGGCCCCCGTCGCGCGCGGCAGGCGCGCCGCCGCCGCGCGGATCACCCAGCGGTCAATCAACTTGCATACGAATTCGTTCATTCCAGAAAACCTCTTTCCCAAATCCTCGCCCAATCAATTGACCGGGGACACACGTCCTCGCGTGTTTCTTTTCTCTTCCATCGCCTCTTTCCGCATTGTTTCTAACACGCTCCCGATGTAAAAGACAAGCCTTTGTTTCCAACAGAAAACTTTATCACATGCCAGTGGCCGTGGCGCCGCCGTCCCGGCGGCGGGTGCCGGCGGCGTCCCGCCGTCCTCCAATGACCAATAACAAATTCTCAATGGCCAATTGCCCATCTCGCCGAAAGCGTGGCGCGCGCCCCTTTCCGCCCGCCCGCCCCGCCGTTTCTTCCATTCCTCATTTTGCAGCTTAAATTCAAGCAGATGCCCGGCACCCCGACACCGCCTCCCGCCAGCCTCCTGCTCCAACTGCCCAACATCGTGGACCGGCTCGACCTCTCCACCCTCTTCCCGCGCCTTCAACCCGTGGAAGTCGAACTGGGCAGCGGCGATGGTTCCTTCCTCGTTGACTACGCCGCGCGGCATCCGCAATTAAACCTCATCGGCGTCGAACGCTTCCTCGGCCGCGCGCGCAAAATTGACCGCAAGGGCCGCCGGGCCGGTCTGGCCAATTTGCGCTGCGTGCGGCTGGAAGCCTCCTATTTCTTGGAATATCTGCTGCCGCAACACTCCGTGCAGGCCATCCACGTTTACTTCCCCGATCCCTGGCCCAAACGCCGTCATCACAAGCATCGCCTCATCAACGAACACTTTGCTCATACCGCCCGCCAGGCCCTCCTCCCCGCCGGCATGGTCTGGTTGCGCACCGACGACGCCAATTACTTCGCCCAGATGCGCGCCGTCTTCGCCGCGTCGCCTTTCTTTCAAGAAACCGAAACCCCGCCTGCCCTCGCCTCGCTCGTCACCGACTTCGAACGCGACTTCACCCAAAAGGGCATCCAAACCCTGCGGGCCGCCTACAGAGCCGCCTCTGCCTGACGCGCCCGCCGCGTCCTCATTCCCATCCGTCCACTCCGTCCGCCGTGTCCACCCAGTCCACCATGTCCACCCCAGTCCCCGTAATAATCCTTCATGTAAGCCAAATTGAAAACTGCTCCCCGCCCTCTCATTCGGTTTGACTCATCCCGGCCCTGGGGTATCCTCTCCCTCCTTATAGATTATGGCAAAACTTACTGTAAATGATTTGGATGTCGCCGGGAAACGGGTTTTTGTTCGCGTGGATTACAACGTCCCGATGGAAGAGCGCGACGGCAAAATGGCGATCAACGACAGCACCCGCATCAAGGAAACGCTCCCCACCCTTCGCCTCCTCATCGGCCGCGGCGCCAAAATCATTCTCGCCGCCCATCTCGGCCGTCCCAAGGGCAAACGCGAACCCTCCATGTCCCTCCAGCCCGTCGCCGCCCTCCTCGGCCAAATGCTCGCGCGCCCCGTCGCCTTCGTGGACGACTGCATCGGCCCCAAAGTCGCCGCCGCGGTGGAGGCCCTCCAGCCCGGCAACGTGCTCCTTCTGGAAAACGTCCGCTACTACAACGAAGAAGAGGCCAACGACCCCGCCTTTGCCGAAAAACTCGCCGCCGTCGCCGATGTTTATGTCAACGACGCCTTCGGCGCCGCCCATCGCGCCCATGCCTCCACCGAAGGCGTCGCCCGCGTCATCGCCCGCCGGGGCGGCCCCTGCGCCGCCGGCCTGCTCATGGAACGCGAACTGCAGTATCTCGGCCGCGAATTGGAAAATCCCGCCCGGCCTTTCGTCGTCATCCTCGGCGGTGCCAAGGTCTCCGACAAAATCAAGGTCATTGACCGCCTGCTCGAAAAGGCCGACTCCATTCTCATCGGCGGCGCCATGGTTTACACCTTCCAACTCGCCCTCGGCCAAAAAGTCGGCAAGTCCTTGTCCGAACCGGACAAAAAGGACGTCGCCCTCGCCGCTCTCGCCAAGGCCAAGGAACGCCACGTTCAATTCCTCCTCCCCACCGACGACATCCTGGCCACCGCCGTGGACACCGGCAAGCTGAACAAAAAGGGCAAACCCATCATTGAGTTTCAGAACGCCCGCCTGCGCGCCGGCGGCGACATCCCTCCCAATGAACAGGGGTTGGACATCGGCCCCGCCACCAGCAAACGCTACGGCGAAATCATTGCCCAGGCCAAAACCATCCTCTGGAACGGGCCCATGGGATTGTTCGAGGACAAGCGATTCGCCACCGGCACCCTCGCCGTCGCCCAGGCCGTCGCCGATGCCACCGCCAACCACCACGCCAAGAGCATCATCGGCGGCGGCGACAGCGTCAAAGCCCTTAACCAATCCGGCTTGGCCGGCAAAGTCACTTTTATGAGCACCGGCGGCGGGGCCAGCCTCGAATTCCTCGAAGGCCGCGTCCTCCCCGGTGTCGCGGCCCTGTCCGACAAATAATCAGACCCGGCGGGTCCCGCCGCCCGCCCCTCCCGCCATCCTCATGAACAAAGAACGCAAATTACTCATCGCCGGCAATTGGAAGATGAACAAGACCGTCGCCGAGGCCCTCGACCTCGTCCGCGGCCTCAAAATCGAACTCGGCTCCGTCCGGGAGGTGGACCTCGTCATCTGCCCCCCTTTCACCGCCCTGGCCGACGTCTCCAAGGCCGTCATGGATTCCAACCTCCGCCTCGGCGCCCAGAACATGAGCGAGCACAACTTCGGCGCCTTCACCGGCGAAATCGCCGCCGGCATGCTCAAGGAATTTTCCGTGCGCTACGTCATTCTGGGCCATTCCGAGCGCCGCCAGTTCTTCAAGGAATCCACCGAGCTGGTCGCCAGCAAAACTCGCGCCGCCCACGCCGCCTCCCTCAAACCCATCGTCTGCGTCGGCGAAACCTTGCAGGAACGCGAAGGCGGCCTCACCGACCGTGTGCTTGACTCTCAGGTCCGCGGCAGCCTCGCCGGCTTGACCGCGGAGCAGATCGAAGAAACCATCGTCGCCTACGAACCCATCTGGGCCATCGGCACCGGCAAAAACGCCACCACCACCCAGGCCCAGCAAGCCCATGCCTTTATTCGCAAGCTCCTCGCCTCCATCTACGATGAAAATGTCGCCCGCCGTGTCCGCATCCAATACGGCGGCAGCGTCAAGCCCTCCAACGCCCGCGATCTGATGTCGCAACCCGACGTGGACGGCGCCTTGGTGGGCGGCGCTTCCCTGGATGACCGCAGCTTTTCTGATATTGTCAAAAACTCCATCTAATCAAATTCCGTAAGTCGCCCCCGCCAGAAGGACGGGCGGGCAGTCCCTTGCCCGCCGCCCCATCACCCGAAATCCGTCAGAAGCCGCGCCCTCGCCAAACTAATTCCGTGCATTTTCCAACCTCTGTGATATAAAATACTCTCATTATGGCTCTTTTGTTTGCTTTTTTGTCCGTGATCCTGTTTTTGGACTGCGTTGTCCTCATCTTCTTGATTCTGCTGCAACTGCCCAAGAAAGAGGCGGGCGCGGGCACGGCCTTTGGCGGCGCCGCCACCGACGCCCTTTTTGGCGCCGGCTCCGGCAATGCCCTCACCACCATCACCAAGTATTCCGCAGGCATATTCTTTGGCGTGGCCTTGATCATGGCCCTCATCACCACCCATCATAGACCCACTGGCGGCGGCGCTTTTGTGGATGCGCTCACCCAGTCCAGCCCGGCCCCAGGCCAGCCCGCCACGCTCGCCACCGCCTCCAACCGCATTGACCTGATGCCCTCGCTGGCCGGCCCGGCCGCTTCCAATTCAACCGCCCCGGCCTCCGCTTCAAATTCAGCCGTGCCAGCGCCCAAACCGACCGCGCCGGCCCCAACGCCTCCACCGGCCACGAACAAGTAATCTCTCATGCGCCCCCGGCTCCGTGCGCTTGGATCTGTCCCGGCAGCCGCGGCCCGACTTTCGCAACTGGGAAGAACTGGAGTTCGCAATTTACTGCGCCTCTTGGAGTGCGGCGGCTTGCCGCCGCTTTCACTGACGAAAATCCGCCTGGCCGCACTCTCTCTTTGCCTCCTGGCCGCCTGCTCCGTCTCCGAACCAAAGGCCGGCCTTGTCGTCATCAACGGACCCGACCCGCAGACGCTCGATCCGGCCCTCGCCACCAGCCTCGAAGACATGCGCGTCGTCAACGGCATTTTTGAGGGCCTCACCCGTTATGATCCCGTCACCGCCCGTCCTGTTCCCGGCCTGGCGGAAAAATGGGAAATCTCCCCCGATGGCCGCGTCTATCTCTTTCACCTGCGCGACCAACTCTTCTGGTCCGCGGGCCAGCCCATCACCGCCGCCGACATCCTCTATTCCTGGCTGCGCGTTCTCGATCCCCAAACCGCCGCCGAATATGCCGGCCAGCTTTACTACGTCAAAAACGCCGAGGCCTACAACAACGGCAGCCTCAAAGACCCGAACCAGGTCGGCGTTCACGCCTTGGATTCCCGCACCCTCCGCGTCGAACTCAACAACCCCACCGCTTTCTTCCTCGACCTCTGCGCCTTCCAGACTCTCTCCGTCGTGCCGCGCCAGTTCATTGCCAAATTTGGCGGGCAATGGATGCGCGCCGCCAACTTCCCCACCAGCGGCCCCTATCTCCTCGATGCCTGGCGCCTCAATTACAAGGTGCGCCTCCGCAAAAATCCCTTCTACTGGGACGCCGCCCACACCCGCACCGAGGTGATTGACTTCCTCTGCTCCAGCGCCCCCAACGCCACCCTCAACCTCTACCAAACCGGCCAGGCCGATGTCATCTGGGACCTCACCAGCATTCCCAATGAACTGGTGGACGAACTCAAAAAACGTCCCGATTACCATTCCTTCCCCTATCTGGGCACTTATTTCTTCCGCTTCAACACCACCAAAAAACCCTTCGACGATCCCCGCGTCCGCCGCGCCCTCGCCCTGGCCATTGACAAGCCGCGCCTGGTCGCCAAGTTCCTCCATGCCGGCGAAACCGTCGCCGATCACCTCGTCCCCGACGGCACCGCCAACTACCAGCCCGTGGCCGGCCTGGGCTACGATCCCGCCCTGGCCCGCCGCCTCCTCGCCGAGGCCGGCTTTCCCGACGGCCGCGGTTTTCCCCGCTTCCATTATCTATTTGACGCCTCGGCCGGCGGCGGCATTCACGAGCAGCTCGCCGTGGAACTGCAGCACGCCTGGCAGGAGCTGCTCGGCATCCACGCCGA
>JBEKUQ010000021.1:0-11410 GCA_049514835.1 Verrucomicrobiota bacterium
GGCGAAGATGGCATAAACCCGCCGTCCGTCGGTGGCCGTGGTGGGGGCCGCATAAGTCGTATCCTCCGGCACCTCCTGCGCCTTGGCCGGGCTGCCCGGAACATTTTCCACCGCCCTCTCCCAGAGCAGCGCGCCGTTGGTTGCGCTGTAACAAAAAACTTCCCGTTTCGCCGCCGTGCCTCCCGAAATAAACACGCGGTCTCCCCACACCACCGGCGAGCTGTGGCCCGGCGCGGGGATGGGCGACCGCCAAAGGACGTTGGTTCCGTAGTTGGTCTGCGCGGCCACGCCGCTGCCGTCCCAGCCGCGGAAGCGCGGCCAGTTGGCCTGGAATTCGGACAGCGCGGGCGCCGCTTCGGCCGGCGCCTCCTCCGTCCCGGTTGTGCCGAGGACTTTTTGCCAGCCGGCCGGGCTGGCGGGCAAAACGGAAGTATTGACAAGCATAATTGCCGCCAACGATCCCGCCACCACCAGGGCCGCCGCGGCCAGCGAACCGCGCGAGCGCGCGGCCCGTTTCAGGAACTGTTCGCCCGCATCGGTCTTGGGCTGTGGCAGCGGCGGTGTTTCGCCGAGGGCCGCCGCTTTCCCGGCCGCCAGCGCCAACACCAGCGTCCCGCCCAGCAGCAGCCACGCGCCGGTCTTGTCCAGCGCCAGCCGGCGGCGGAATTTCTGGCGAAATTGCAAATCCAGTTGGCGGATTTCCTTTTGCAACGGCCCGTTATTCGGCTCGGCCGCCAGCTTTTCCTTGAGGGCCAGCAGTTGCGGCGATTTCCACGGATCCTGCGTCGCGGCCGCGAAATGCTCATAAACCATCACCGCGCAAACCAGCACACAGAACACGCCCGCCATCCACGCGGTCAGCCAAAGGGCGCGCTGCAGGGGCAAATTCTTCATGACGCCGCGGGTTTGTCCGCCGCCGGCATCCAGCCGAGGCGAACGCGTTCATTGGGGCAGGCAGTGAAGCACCGCGCGCAGGCGAAACACCCGCCCCGGTCCGGCTCGTAATCCGTCCGGGCCGGACGCACCGACAGCGCCACCAGTTTGACGCCGATCACCAATCCGATCCAGCCGCCAAATAACAGGCACGCCAAATCGAAGCGCTGGCGCAAATCGGCCGCCGCGGTCAAAATGGCTGCGGGATTCTCCGCCGCGCGCTCCAGCGAAAGCGCCTCCGGCGTCATCAGGCCGTACTCCACCGGAGCGGTCTGCTGGCGCACGTAGCGTTCCGCCAAGGCCACGGACGGATGAAGCTGCGCCGCCGCCGGACTCAGCCTGGAACCCGCCCACGCGCCGGCGACGACGAGCACCGGCAGCAGGGCCAGCATCCAGCCGAGGCGGCTTCGCTCCGCGCCCAGCCCATCCGGGTTGGCGGCCGGCGCCGGTTCGCGCATCGCGCCGAACGGACACGACTGCTCGCAAAGCCGGCATTGCGTGCAAGTGTCGGGTGTGACGCGGACGCGCCATTTGGCCGCCAGCGACGCCAGCTTGAGCAACCCGCCGTAGGGACAAAGAAACCGGCAATAGGGCCGGCCCACAAACATCCCGGCCAGCAGAAGGGCCGCCCCAAGTGTCAAGATGAATGTCCCGCCCGACAACCGGAAAAACGGCACGAACGGATCATACCGGCAGACGACAAATCCCGTCCCGGTCCCCGCGTAGATCAGTCCCGCGCCCAAAAAAATGAAGGGCAGAACGCTCAGCGCCTCTTCCAGCCAGGGCGGCACCTTGACGGGCTTGATCAGCATGAAATCCTGCAGCGCCCCCTGCGGGCACACCCCCGCGCAAAAGGCCCGCCCCGCGAACAGCGCCACCACGATCGGCGCGAAGCAGAAGATCAGCACCGTCGCCGGCACCGCGTATTCCGGGTTGAACAATCCATAGACCACGTTTTGCGGCGCGCCGATGGGGCAGATGCAGCCCTTGCGGTAAAATCCAAAATAGGCCAGCGAAAAAAGCGAGAGCCAGAAAAGCCCGCGCCGCGAGCGCTTCTGGTGGATCAGCCAGACGGCGGTTCCCAAGGCGGCGAGAAACACCCCCGCATCGGCGTATTGCAGCCAGAGCTGGCGCGCGGCGGGCGTCGTGGGCGAAGGAATGCGGTGGTTTTCAAAATCCGGCGGCGGAAAACGCTGCTCGGCGGAAACCAGGAAGGCCAGCAGCAACATGGCGCCCAGCGCGCCGATGAATTTGAGACGGCGAAACATGTCCTTAGCGGCTGGTGGTTTTGAGCAAATAAGGACGGTCCACCGGCACGCGGCGCACGGCCTCGCCGGGGCAGGAGCGGGCGATGGCGCATTCGTTGCAGTTCAGGCAGCGGTCGTGGCGGATTTGCAGGAATAGCGAGCCGTTGCCAAAGCGGTTGCAGCCCTCCACGCATTTGGCGCAGCCGATGCAGAGCTGTTCGTCAATACTATATTCATAATACGGGTCCTCGATGTAGGCGCGCTGGATCGCCGCCGTCGGGCAAAGCTGGTTCTCCGCCGCCGTCGTCAGCTCGTTGGGCTCCGGCGCGAAAAATCCCGTGCAAAGCTGGCAGTAGCCGCAGACCGCGTAGGCGTGGACGCATTTGACGGCCGACTGCTCCAGCACGCACTGGGTGGCGCAGTTGCCGCAATGCAGGCATTTGGCCGGGTCAATCTGCCACACCCACGCCGCCGCGGTGCTCCGCGTGGCCAGCGCCCCCGCCGCCACCCCCAGCCCGGTCATGGTCAGCAGCCGCGCGCCGTTGCGCAGAAATTGGCGCCGCGTCACCGGGCCGTTGGATTGAGGTGTGGGGTCCATGTGTTTCCGGGCGTCGGTGGCTTCAGGCTTTGCGCTTCATCACCCGCACCTGGCTGGTCACAATGTCCAGAATGTAAATCCGCCCGTCCCCATCCACCGCCGCGTCCAGTCCGCCGTGGATGCAATCGTTCAAATCGTTGCAGGCGTGGGCGTTTTCCGGGAACGATTCCGCTCCCGCCACCACCGACTCGAACTCGCCGGCCGCGCTGTAAATCTTCACGCGCGGGATGCCCTTCTCGCACGTCACGATCCGCCCGTCGCTCAACATGGCCAGGGCTATGGGATTGCAGCAGCCGCAGAAACCGGCGGTGGCGGCGCTGGCTTTTCCCCAGACGGCTTCCAGGTCCCCGTCAAAGGTGTAGGCCTCAACCTGGTGCCGGCCCGGATTGTTGACACGCAGCAAGCCGTCGCGATGAATCATCACGTCCAGAAACGGACTCGGCACGATCAGTCCCGGCACGTTCCGCTCCGCGTTCTTCTGCCCGATTCGCCCGGCGATCTTTCCGTTCCGGTCGTAACGCAACACCGCCAGTTTCACGGCATCGGCCGCGAAGACGTCCTTCCCGTCCGTCGCCAGTCCGGTAAACCAGGTCTTCGGGTCCGGCGAATCCCAGCGCGCCGTGCGCCCGCCCTTGGCGTCGTACACCTCAATGTGGTCGCGCAAGCCGGCGAAAATGGTTCCATCCGCCGCCGCCGCGACGCAGCAGGCCGGACCCGTCAGCGCCAATTCCAAGCCCGTCTGTCCCGAGCGGCTGAGGCGGCTGATATAATTGCCCGCGCACACGTAAAGCTGGTCATCCGGCCCGATGGCCAGACGCCGCGCTTCCTTGTGCGGCGCCGCCCAGCGCGTGACTTCCTCGTAGGCGATGAGTTTGGGATCGGTCTTTTGGAAACGCGAAACGTCGTAGGCAAACGGGTTGGCCGTTCCCGCTCCTTCCGGGTTGCCCCGCGCCGCGCCCGCCAGACCGAGGATGGCGGCGGTTTTCGTGATCACGCCAAAAAACTCCCGCCGGTCGAAAAGCTCAAATTCCGGTTTCATAATCGCCTCGCTTGGGATTGGCCGAGCGCCTCCTTGGCCGACAAGGCGTTGGGAAGCCCGCAATCCGCAAAAACCGCGCAACCCCGGCAGATGCCGGCGCTGATGCAGACCTGGCCGGCGGGCCGCGCGGCCGCGCGCCCGGCCAGCTTGCCGCCCACCGCGGCCAGTCCGGCCAGAACCGCCAGACGCAGCCCGTCGCGCAGGAATTCGCGGCGGCCGGCGCTGGAATTTGGAGTGCGTCTGTTCATAACTCAGCCATTTCCATCAGCCTCCGCCATCATGCGGCAACAGGCTTACCTTCTTTTGCTCAAGCCTTGACATTTCTTGGCTTGTTTTCAGTTTGGCATTTAGAAGCACCCGAATCGAAACTTCCGGTCCGCTCGTAGAAGCTCCCATCCGGTTTCGATCCTCGCTGCTACGGATCGCGCAACTGCGGGTTTCCAATTTCGATCCTGAACCAGATACGATTCAAGCTCGTAGGTCCGCTCCGTGCCGGGCCGCCGGCCGGCTCGGTTGGTCAATGCCCGTCGTGCGAGAAGGTGCTCCACCACAGGCGGGTTCTGCCGCCAGGCCCCGGTCCTTTACCCGGCGGTGTGGTTGAATCCTTGAAGAAGTTCGTGGAGGTGATGAACTCAATGCCGTCATCTACGCGCACAATGTTTCCGCCCGTCTTGTTGTGAATCAGTCCAATTCCCTCATTGGCCCCGCTGGTGTTGAGGCCCGGATAATTAGCACCGTCATTAAATTCAAAGGCGCCCATATTCGGAGATTGATCGTCAGGCTCCCAGAAGAGATAACAGCTCGGACTCCAGATATAACTAATCTTGGTGGTGTTGGCAGGAGGCGCGAAGGCGTAGCCACAGCAGGCGCCGTCCCAGACGTAGCTGCAGAGCTGGTTATTGCGCTGGGTATAGTATTGGCTCAGAATGTCCTTGGGGCAGAGATAGGCCATCGGCTGCGACATATTGACCCACAAGGCCCCTTCCTGCCAATCCGTCCTTGGGGCATCCTCCGGCGGAGTGGTGCCAATCTTGGGACACTGTCCGGGGCCGTAAAGCCAGCCTTGTGACATGGAGTCGCCGTTGTCCCAATTACACCACGGCAGCCAATCTTTGTTCTCCGAAGTGTACATGTGAGTGGCCAGGATCAGTTGGTGCTGGTTGTTCATGCATTTGGTGCGCAGGGCCTGCTGTTTGGCGTTGGCCAACGCCGGCAGCAGCAGCGAGGCGAGAATGGCGATGATCGCGATGACCACCAACAGTTCAATGAGGGTAAAAGCTGTGGTTGGCCCGGAGGGTTGGCTCTTTTGGGAAAGAGGAGATGCTCTTGGTGTTTTCATGGTTGCTGTTCCTGTCCTTGCCTTCGATTGTCAGCATAACTGAATTGAAGTACCGCGGCAAGCAGGCTTTGTGAAGCCAAATCTGGAGGAAACGCGCTCCGGCGTTCCATGTTAAGTCCGCCAAGGACCCTGCTTTCATGAGCACAGTTCAAGCCGCCTTATCCTCCACCGGGAATGTGCGGAAAACCGCGCGCCGCATGCCAGAAGCGGACAATTTCCAAGCTCTGATCTGCGTGGTTCATCCGGTAAATGATCCGATACGAACGGAAGATGATTTCGCGCAATTCCGGACGCCGAAACTCCGGCACCGTCCGGCCGCGTTCCGGGAATGTGCGGAGAGACAGGGCCGCGTCGAGCAACTGATTGCCCAATCGCCCGGCCGCCACGGCGTTGTGCGGCGCAATGTAGGCGACGATGATCTCCAAATCGCTCAAGGCGTCGTCGGAGAGGAATACTTTGAAATCCATTGCGGGATGCGTTTGCGGGCTTCTTCCAACGGGACGCGCTCGCCGCGATCCAGCGATGCCAGGCCTTCCTCGACCGCCTGCCGGAATTCCAACTCGTAAATGGCGTCAACGAGCGTGGCATCCGGCGGCAGTTTTTCCGCAACTTCCAGGAGAATCTCTTTCGCACTCATCGTTTTAATATGTAATTCATTTCCATCTTAATTGCCAGCCTTCAATAATCTCCAACTTTACTTTGGCTGCGAAGGCGCCGCAACATCCAGGCAGATCAGGCGGGTGAAGTCGCGCGCCAGCAGCCGCCCCCCCACCAGCGCCAGCGGACCCCACGATTCGTGGCCCGCGGTGAGCACGGTCGCCTGGGCCAGGAGATTGAATCGCGCCGACGTGGCTTCCACCAAACTGAGTTTGCCCGCGTCGTTCATCACATAGAAAAGCCCGTCGGCCAATAGAAATGGACCCAGGCCGAAGGGATCCCCCACCGGGCTGGCCCAGTGAACCTTGCCGTCAAGATCCAGGCAGACGAATTGGCCGTTGGGCCGCGTGCCAAAGACAAGGCCGTCGTGCAGAATCGGCGTGTGCTGCGTCGCCCCAAAAACTTTCGGGCCGAGTCTCCAGACCGTTTCCGGCACGAGCTGGCCGTCCTGATCGTGGAGCTGGAGGAGCAGGCTGCCGGCGTCGTAACCGCCGGAGAGCAATATCCTCCCGCCATCCAGCACCAGCGGCGACGGCACGGTGGCGATGCTGATTCTCCAGGAGTTGGTTTCCCACAGCAACCCGCCGTCCTTGGCGGAAATGCCGGCCACGCCGCCGCTGGCGCAATAGACATAAAACCGCCGCCCCGCGAATTCCATCGGCATCACGGAAGAATGGGTCATCTTCCAGCCGCGCGGATTGGGCGAGCGCCAGAGGGTCTTGCCGGTGGCCAAATCCACCGCCGCGAGCAGGGCGTCGTGGCCGCCGGGAGCCAGAATCACCGCATCCCCGTCCAGCAGCGGACATTGGCCGGCGTACCACTGCGGAACGGTCGCTCCAAATTCGGACACCAGGTTCATGCTCCAGCGCAGTTCTCCCGTCGCGGCGTCAAGACAAAGGACGTGGCACTTGGGATCCATCGCCACGACCAACTTGTCCAAAACCGCCGGCACCACGCGCGTCATGCCGTGATTTTGTTTGACAGTAAGGTTGTAGGCGTAACGCCAAATCTCCCCGCCGTCCGCCAGCGACAGGCAGCGCAGGGCGTTCTGCTTTTTGTCCTTGTCGTAATCCATGAGATAGACGCGCCCCTGCTCGACGGCCACGCCCGCGTAGCCGTCCCCGCACTCCACCGTCCACAACGGGCGCGGCCCGGCGGCGTCCCAGGCCCGGGCCAGCGGCGTGGTTTCCGGGCTGACGCCGTCGCGATTGGGCCCGCGGAACTGCGGCCAGAAGCCGGGGAGATTCCCCGGCTGGGCGCTCCCCGGGATGAGTCTGCCGGCCAAAATGGGATTGACAGCCGCCGCGCCCTCCGCGCCGGGCGGCTGATCGGTTCCGGGCAGGCGCTCGGAAATGGCGTAATTATCCTGGCGGTACCACCAGAAAATCAGCGCGGCCACGGCGCACACCGCCGCCAGCAGCGGCAGCGCCAAGGCATATCGGGAACGGTCAAGCTTCATCAAGGCACCCTGGCAACTCTACCGTCCCCGCCGTGGCGGAAACAATGCCAAAGCGTTTTCAACTTCGACGGCGCGGCGGAGACAGAACCAAAAGAATAGAAACACCGATGCAGATGTCCGCCCACACCGGAAGGGGCACTCTCAACAGTGGATTAAATGGCCGCCACCGGCTTCCAGGCGTCGGCCTCCAGTTCAAAGAGGAGATCCTCGCGGCAGATGCCGCATTGCGCGGCCAGGACCGGCAGTGATTGCAAATTCCGCTCCGCGCACCACGCCGCCCATTCGGGCAGGCCGCCGCGATTCTTGAAATAGGCGGTGGCGCGCGTCAGATCCGAAAAGTCAAAGCCGCGCGAGGCCAGGATGATCTCCACCACTTCCATGGTGTGCTGGATTTGCTGGCGCAGGTTTCCCGGCCAAAGCGTCTGGCCGCCCGGCGCAATGCTGGCCGTGCCGGAAATCAACAGCCGCCGCCCGTGCGGGGAGGAAATCTCCATGGCCCGGCTGAACAAACTGCCATAAGCCGCCGCCGGACATTGCAACGGGGAGTGGACTTCCACAACCTGGGCGGAGGAGGCGAGCGGCTGCACCGCCCACGCCCCCGCCACCAGCGCCGCTCCAGCCGGGTTCCGGCCCGAAATGCCCGTGCTGGCCGGCGAGGAGCCGCCGCGGAATTTGATGCGCGCGTAGGCCTGGGTTCTGGCCTGGTTGAAGGCGCGGTACCAGGAGTGCAGTTCACTCAAATAGAACCAGGTCCGCACCACGTCGCCCAGCACGAAGCCCGCCTGCGCGAGGGCCGTTTCCAAAAGTTCCACAGTTTGGCGGAATTGATCGGGACGGGAGGCGGAATAGAGGCTGGGCCCCAAGCCGCCCAGCAGGCAATGGCGCAGGGCGCCGTCTTCAAAGACCGAACCGACGACCCGGCCATTGAGCACGATGGGAGTAACCCGGTCGGCGGTGAAAGCGAACACGTGCAGGCCGGCGATCACCTGGTCATCGCACGCCGCGCCTTCCACCCAGGTGACCGGCCAATCAATCCGGCCAAAAACCCGGCGCAGGGCTTCCTGCGCCGCCGGATGGGCGGTGACCGAACCGAGAATCATCAAGCTGACCGGGGTGGTGTCGGAATCCTTGAGCGCCAGGGCCAGGCGGCTGAACATTTCCATCAACCCTTCGCCGGGCAGCGGCTTGAGGCTGAGTGAGAATTCGAGGGCGGGGGAAAGACCCGCGGCAGCGTCGGATGGTGGACGCATGCTTAAACCGGCATCGGCGGATAGGATCGAATACCTCACATTGGCATAGACGGCGGCTTTGCGGGATCGGTTACGTAACTCCAGCGGGTTTTCGCGCGACAGGCCTGGCCGTCGCCGTGCCCCGGCAGGAAGCCGCGGCGCGGGCTTGGACTGGCTAGAAATAGGAGGCTGGTCCATTAGACAGCGTGGCTAGGTATTATCGGCATAGTGGGGTCAATTCTGAATGCCCAAAACGAAGGTGAGATGCGCCCCCAGCGGGAAAGGAAAGCGGTTTTTTGCGAAAATCCATTTCCGCGCTATATTACCCCATGCCTGACCAAGCTCAGAAGAACCGGCCGGTCGCTCCGGGCAGCGGGGGCGGCGGTGAAGGACCCAGCGCGCCAAAAGTCGAGAAGCCGAACACCGAAGAATTGCTCAAGCGGATGCGCAAGGTGGATCCCGACCAGGCCAAACGTTATCGCCAACGCACTGGGCAATGAGCGAGACCAAAATCGCCGGCGACTTCCTTTCCCTCTTGGCCGGGCAAAAGCTTTTGCCCTCCGATCCCGCCCCGGCCCGCGGCGCGCCCGTCGAAACCCAGGCCACAACGGTTTTCGCCTTCCATTTCGGCCAGGGCGTCCTCATGGCCGGCGACCGCCGCGCCACGGCGGGCAATGTCATCGTGACCGACCGGGTGGAAAAAATCATCGAAGTGGACTCGACTTCCCTTCTCGCGGTGGCCGGCGTGCCGGCGACGGCTTTTGAAATGGCGCGGGTTTTGCAGACTTCCTTCGAGTATTACCGGCGCAGCCAGTTGCAGCCGCTGAGCTTGCCGGCGCGGGTGCGCGCCCTGGCCCGCTTGTTGCGGGAGAATTTGCCGATGACCTTGCAAGGCATCGGCGTGGTGGTGCCCCTGTTTGCCGGCGTGGATCACAGCGTGGCGCCGCCGCAGGCCCGCATTTATTTTTACGATCCGCTGGGGGCGCAATTCCAGGCGGTGGGCCATGCCGCCTCGGGTTCCGGCTCGGCCACCATCCGCAGCGTCTTAAGCTTCCAGGAACGGCACGCCAGCCCAAAACCTTCCGAAATGGATTTGCGCCAGGCCGTGCGCTTCGCCCTCTCCCTGCTCATCACTGCCTCGGAATTCGATTCCGCCACCGGCGGCGTCAACCCCGCCACCGAAACCTACGCCACCATCAAACTGCTCAAACCGACCGGCGTGGAAACCGTCACCGACCAGCAACAAAAGGAGTTTCTGCATGACTGAGGAGCCTTATCGGTGGCTGGAGGCGATGGCCAATCGCCGCGAATACGTCCGCGACCAGCTCAAGGGCGGCTCCCCCGTCTTTGCCGCCTGTCTGCCGGACGGAATCTTGCTGCTCGGCGTGGGCGGCGGGCAGTCCAAGGTTTTCGAGTTGTTCGACCGTCACGCGCTGGCCGGCCTGGGGCATCCCGCCGACATCGAAAAAGTCCGCCAGGCCGCCATTGACGCCGCCCATCTGGAAGCCTTTACGCGCGCGGCCGACGACGTCAGTTTGCGGCGCCTCATCGCTTTCGGCCTCAGCCCGCAATTGAAAACCCAGTTTGACCAGATCTTCAGCGCGCCATTCCTGGTGGAATTGCTCCTCGCCGAATTGGGCGCCGAGCCGGCCCACGATTCTCTCTTCCGCCTCCACTTTGACGGCGCTTTTCAAGTCCAATCCGGCGGCGCCCTCCTGGCCGCCAGCCAGCCGGAGGCGGAGTCGGCCGGTCAAACCTGGTTGAACGAGGCCCTGCGCGACAAAACCAGCCGGCCGGAAGTGGTTGACTTGCTTTTGCAGGCCTGGTGGTGCCAGGTCCAAAACAAATGGCTCGCCGAATCCGTCCCCGACGCCGCCCAGCGCCAGGCCGGCTGGCGCGAGGCAGTCAAGGGCAAGACGGTTGAAATGGGCTGGCTGGCGCGCCGCGGTCCCCGTCCCGCCCGCTATCAAATGTTAACCCTTTCTGATCTGGGCCTCTGAGCACTTCCCGAATCAATCCGCAATCCCCAATCCGCAATCCGCAATCTTCAAGATGAACCGCATCGTTGGCCTGGAAACCGAATACGGCTGTCTCGCGGCGGATGATCCGGGCGTCGCCGCCGCCATCGCCCGCGTGCGCGACTGGATTTTTCACGACCAGCGATTCGGATTGATTGACGTGCATCAGCGCGATTGGGATGAACCGGCCGGCAACGGCGGCTTTCTCTTCAACGGCGGCCGGTGCTACATTGACATGGGCCACCTGGAGTATTGCACCCCGGAATGTTTGAGCCTGATGGATGTTTTGCGCCACGACCAGGCCGGCGACGCCATGCTCCTCCAGGCCGTCCAGGCCCTGGGCGTGGAGGATAAGGTCAGCTTCATCCGCAACAATGTGGACCATTATTCCGGCGCCACCTTCGGCTGCCATGAAAATTACCTCGTCCGCCGCACCGCCCCGCTGACCGAGCCGAACCTGCATTCCTTGCTGGCCTTCCTGACCTTGCGCATGCTTTACACCAGCGCCGGAAGGGTCGGCGCCTCCGTCGGTGCGGAAGGACGCGGCGAATGGCCCCGGACCAGCGCCGGCGGCTCCTTCCAGATCAGCCAGCGCGCCGATTACATCAACAACGATCTGTTCGAATGGGTCCAATTCAACCGCGCCATTATCAACACCCGCGACGAACCCCTGGCCGACGCCCGCAAATACCGCCGCCTCCACCTCCTGCACGGCGACACCAACGTCCTGCCCGCCACCCTCCTCCTCAAAGTCGGCACCACCTCCCTGGTCCTCGACCTGCTCGAACTCAACTGCCTGCCCAAAATCATGCTCGATGATGCTGTCGCCGCCTTCCGCCAACTCTCCCACCAGGCCGACGGCCCGTGGCGGGTCCGCATCGCCGATGGCCG